>VGRQ01000387.1 GCA_016875315.1 Deltaproteobacteria bacterium
CGGCGCCTCGGCCTCGGCGGGCGCCTCGATCTCGACCGGGGCGGCGACGAGCTCCCCCTTGTCGTCTTCCACCACCCGGGCCTCGGCCCGGGGCAGGAGGCTGCGGAGCAGGGGCAGGGGCTCGCCCGGGTTCCACGGCCGCAAACCCTCCCACCCGGGGACGACGTAGGCGAGTGACACCGCCACCCCGGCCGCGCCGAAGGCCACGACCAGGCTGCGAAGTCCGCGAGTGTCAGAAGGCATAGTAAATGAAGGCCAGGCTATCCCCCACGCCGAGCCGCGCGCAGAGCCAGCCCAGCCCCGCGAGGGCGAGACCCCAGGCCACCGCGGGCAGCCGCAGGAACTGCTGGCGCGCGGCCGTCGCCCAGCCCACGGGGGTGAAGTGGGCCGCGTAGCCGAGGAGCAGCACCGCCCAGGCGTGCGGCGAGAAGCGGGGCAAGTCGAGCGACCAGCGGCTCGCGAGCGCCTGGGCCACGGTGCCCGCGTGGGCGAGATCGTCGGAGCGGCAGAGGATGCGCGCGAGCACCACGAACTGGAAGGTGAGCATCCACCGCCATGCGACCCCGAGGCCCCGCGGCTCCGTCCACCCGGGGCGTTTCTTCCACCACCGGTTGAGCCCCACCGCCACGCCGTGGAGCGCGCCGTAGACGATGAAGGTCCAGTTGGCGCCGTGCCAGGCGCCGAGGATCAGCAGGGTGGCCATGGTGTTGCGGTAGGGGACCAGCCCGCTGCCCCGGCTCCCACCCATGGGGTAGTACACGTAGTCGCGAACCCAGTCGCTCAGGGTGATGTGCCATCTACGCCAGTAGTTGGCCACCGACAGCGCCTGGTAGGGACGATTGAAGTTCTCCGGGATCTGGAAGCCGAGCAGGCGCGAGCTGCCGATGGCGAAGTCGGTGTAGCCGCTGAAGTCCGCGTAGATCTGCAGGGTGTAGGCGTAGAGGGCCACCAGCACCTCGAGCCCGGTGAACTGCGCGGGGTCGGTGAACACCGAGTCGATCATCCCCACGCGAAGCACGTCGGCGACGAGCAGCTTCTTGGCCAGTCCCACGCCGATGCGCCACAGGCCCTGTCCCACGTCGTCGCGGGTGATGTTCCGCTCGGCGGCGAGCTGGCCGAGCAGGTTCGACGCCCGCAGGATGGGCCCGGCCACGAGGTGCGGGAAGAAACAGAGGAAGGTCGCGAACTTGACCGGGCTCGACTCGGGTTTCTCCCCGCGCCGGACGTCGAGCACGTAGGCCAGCGCCTGGAAGCTGTAGAAGCTGATGCCGATGGGAAGGTGCTGGCGCGGCAAGACGGGGAAGGCCGGCCAGGCGGCGTGGATGTTCTCGCCGAGGAAGTGGACGTACTTGTAGAAGACCAGCGGGCCGAGGATCACGGAGGCGGCCGCCCAGGCGAGGCGGGTCTTGTGGGCCACCACGCGCATCCAGTGGCCGAACAGGAAGGCGCCGCTCCCGACGAACAGGAGCACCAGCGAGTCGAGCGGGTTCCACGCGAGGTAGAAGATCGCGCTCGCGACCAGGATGATCCACGTCTGCACCCGGTTGCCGCGCACGAGCCAGTGCGCCACCGCCACCAGCGGCAGGAACAGGAAGTAGTCGAAGGTGGAGAAGAGCATCGGCCGGCCGGCGGATTATCGCGGCGCCGTGCCCTCCCCCGTCGCTCACGTCGGCCTCGCGATCGCGCTGCGCTGGGGCCTGTCGCGACCGGGCCAGCCATGGGCCGATCGGGTAGCCCTCGCCTGCGCCGTCGCGTCGATCGTCCCCGACCTCGACATGCTCCTGGTCATCGCGCTTCCCGGGGGCATCCTCTGGCACCACGGGCCCACCCACTCGCTGCTCGGCGCGGCGGCGGGCGGGCTCCTCGTGGCGTGGCTGGCGCGCCTGCCTTGTCGCGAGGCGTGGTTGCCCGTCGTCGCCGGGCTGATGCACGTGCCGCTCGACTACCTCACCGGCGAGCCGGGCGGGCCATCGCACTTCGGGGTGCCGGTGTTCTGGCCGCTCCTCACCGAGCGGATGGTGTCGCCCTGGCCGTGGTTCATCCCCTTCGGCATCGACCGCGAGGGTTTCCTCGCGCACATGTTCACGCCCGGGGCGGCGCGGGCCTACGGGCGGGAGGTCGTCACCGTGCTCGTGGGCTTCGCCCTGGCCCGCTACGGGCGGGGAAGCTCGACGAACTCGTAGCCGAGGGCCTTGAGCTCGCCGGGCACGTCGACCTTGGTCTTGCCCCCCTTGCCGTCGTCAACCTCGATGCTGCGGGGCCCCGCCACCACCACCAGCGTCTTGGCTGGGTCGAGCAGGGACTTGCCCGCCAGGGCCGCCTGCTCGGCGGTGACACTCGTGACGCGCTCGCCGCACTTGGCCCACTCGTCGCCCGGCAGGCCGTAGAGCGGCAGGTTGACGAAGGTGCCCGAGGCCGAGGCGTTGGTCTCGAAGTTCCCGGGCAGCGACTTCACGAGGTAGTCGCGAACGAGCGTCATCTCCTCGGGGCTGGGCACGCGCCCGGCCTGCGCGCCCATCTCCTTGAGCACCTCGGCCACCGCCGGGGCGGTCTTGTCGGCCTGCACCGACGACCGTGCCACCAGGAGCGAGTAGTCGCGCGCGTCGGCGAAGCCGGCGTAGGCGCCATAGCTCCAGCCGTGCTCCTCGCGCAGGTTCATGTTGAGTCGCGAGCTGAACATGCCCCCGAAGAGGGTGATCGCCACGCTCGCGGGCCAGTAGTCCGCCGTGGTGCGGCTGGGCGCCACGGTGCCGGCGTTGATGACACTCTGCACCGCGCCCGGCTGCTCCACGAACACCACGCGGGTCTTGAGCGGGGCGCTCGGGGCGGTCACCGCGCTGCGCCCGGCCTTGCCCACCTTCCACTTGCCGAAGCGCGACTCGAGCAGGGGCTTGAGCGTGGCCTCGTCGATGTTGCCCGCCACCACCAGGGCGGCGTTGCCCGCGTGCCACTGGTCCGCGTAGTGTCGCGTGACGTCGGCCAGCTTGAGCGCCTTGACACTCGCCTCGGTGCCGACGGTGGGCACGCCGTAGGGGTGCTTGCTGCCGTACATCTGCGCGAGGAAGGTGCGCTGGGCCACGTCGCGAGGCTCGGCACGGGCGGCCACGATGCCGGTGACCACCTCGTCGACCACCCGGGCGAAGTCCTTCTTGTCGAAGCGCGGGTTGAGCGCCACGTCGGCGAGCAGGTCGAGCGAGGGCGACAGGGGATCGCCGGTGAGCGCGTCGAGCGTGAGGGTGGTGCTCTCCGCCGAGGGCGACACCGCGAGGTCGGCGCCGAGCATGGCGGCGTCGGCGGCGATCTTGGCGCCGTCGCGCGTCTTGGTGCCCTCGTCGAGCATGTTGGCGGCCAGCGCGGCGAGTCCGGCCTTGTCGCCGTTGGCGTCGCGACCCACCTTCATGATGAGGCGGACGCTCAAGAGCGGCAGGTCGCCCTGCTTCACGAGGTAGACGGGAACGCCGTTGGACAAGGTGAACTGCGTGGCCACGGGCGCGGTCCACGCCTTCGCGGGCGCGGCGGCGGGACGGTTGGCCCGCCACGCCTCGGGGTCGACCGGGGGCGGCGCCGGCTCGGCCACCACGGGCGCGGGCTTGGGCGCGCAGGCGCCGAGGGTAGCGAGCAGGACGAGGCGAATCACTGGGCACCTCCCTCGGTCTTGGGCGCGGGCACGACGTCGACCACCACGCGATTGTCGGGCCGGATGGCCTCGGAGAGCGCCTTGGTGACGGCCTCGGGGGTAACGGCGTCGTAGCGGGCGAAGTCGGCGGCGAGGTAGCCCGGGTCGCCCACGTGGTGATTGTAGTAATTCAGCACGTCGGCCTTCCCGGAGAAACCGCCCAGCTCCTCGAGGCCGCGCAGCACGCGGGCCTTGGTCTGGGTCCAGGCGCGCGACAGCTCGTCTTGGGTGGGGGGTGTCTTGCGCATCGCCTCGACCACCGCCCAGGCCTCGGCCTCCAGCCGCGCCGGCGCCATGTCCTTCTTGCCGATCACCTCCACCACGAACACCGACCCGAAGGTGAGTGGGTACTGGTAGGCCTTCACCGACTGCGCGATCTGCTTCTTCTCCACCAGCTCGCGGTGGAGACGGCTCGACTTGCCATCGGCGAGGATCGACGCGGCCAGTTGCAGCTCGGCGTCGCCCGGCTTGAAGGCCGGCGCGCTCACCCAGCCCATGTAGAGCTTGGGGAGCTCCACGTCGTCGGTGGTGGAGAGCCGCTTCTCCGAGGAGATCGGCGGGGCGAGCTGGGTGGTGATGGTGGGCTCGGCGCCGATCGGGATGCTGCCGAAGTACTTCTCGACCAGCGCCTTGGTGCCCTGGGCCTCGAAGTCGCCGCAGATCACCAGCGTGGCGTTGTTGGGAAGGTACCAGGTGCGGAAGAAGGCCTTCACGTCGTCGAGGGTGGCGGCCTCGAGGTCCTGGTGGCTGCCGATCACCACGCCGTTGTAGGGGTGAGGCGCGGGGAACAGGAGCTTGAAGAACTGCTCCTCGGCCACGCCGTAGGGCACGTTCTCGGTGGACTGTTGCCGTTCCTTGCGGACCACTGCCTTCTGGTTGTCGAGCCGTTCCTGGGTGAGCGTGTCGAGCAAGAAGCCCATGCGGTCGCTCTCCAGCCAGAGCGCCAGCTCCAGCTGGTTGCTGGGGACGGTTTCCAGGTAGTTGGTGCGGTCGAAATCGGTGGTGCCATTCACGAAGGGCGCGCCGATGCCCTCGAGGATGGGGAAGAACTGGTCTTCCGGCACGTTGCGGCTGCCCTGGAACATGATGTGCTCGAACAGGTGGGCGAAGCCGGAACGCCCGGGCAGCTCGTAGCCGGCGCCCACGTGGTACCAGATGTCCACCGCCACCAGGGGCAGGCGCGCGTCGTGACTGAGCACGACCTCCAGGCCGTTGGGGAGCGTGTATTTCTCGAAGGGGATCGAGGGCGCGGGATCGGCCGCGAGCGCGAGTCCGGCGAGGGCGAGGAGCAAGGTGAACTCCGGGGAGGCGCGCAGGTATCGTCTCCCGCCGGGGATGACACGCCGCGTTACCCCGCGGGCGCATGACTGAACGCGGTCCGCTCGCGCTGAGGCTCGCGCCGGGGCTGGCCAAGGCGCTCCTGCGCCTCTGCCTGCCGCCGGAAACGCTGCGGGCGCTGGGGCCCGCTCTCGACGCCATCGACTGGAGCCTCGACGCGGCCGCCGCCGTGGTGCGCGAGCACCTGGGGGGCGCGGGCGGGCGTGCCGCCGCCGCTCTCTCGGCCCGGGAGATCGAGACCTTCCTCGACGTGCTCGAGCGCGAGTCGGCGCCGCTCACCCGCGAGGCGCGCGCCCGGGTGGTGGATGCGCTCGGCGAGGCCCTCGCCACCACCCACGTGCTCTCGCCCGCGGTGTTGCTGGCCGCCGACCTC
>VGRQ01000388.1 GCA_016875315.1 Deltaproteobacteria bacterium
CACGTGTCGCGACAGCGTGTCGTCTAGCGAGTCAGCCTCGCGGTGTGGAATCACCACGGCGCACCGGGCTCGCGAAGTGGAATCGCCACCGCGCGCCGCCCCTCCCGCGTGGGCCGCGGCACAGCGCCTGCAAAGCTTCATGGCCGGAGACCTCCATGCTCGCTCTCCTGCTGTCCCTCGCCGCCTGCACGCCAGGCCCCGACGACTCCTGCTACATCGACATCGAATCGACCATTCTCGTCACCGTCGCCACTGAGCGCGACGACCTCGAGAGCAGCGACCTGCTCGCGACCACCTGGTCGTGCTTCGAGGGCGGCGACCCCGACATCGCCGTCGCGCTCGGCGAGGAGACGGCGATCCGCTCGGGCGTCTCCGGCGAGATCGAGGTGTGGGTGAAGGGGACCTGGACCGGGAGCGACACCGGCGGCACGGCGGGCGAGTGCAGCGGGCGCGCGCCGGTGACGGTGGAGCCGGAGGGCGAGGCGAGCGTCACCGTGACGATCGACTGCTGGGACCAGGCTGGGGGCTGACAGCGCGCGCCACGTCCCGGCGAGAACCCGCAGCCGCCCCGCGGCAGGCTACGATCCGCGCGCCATGACCCTCCTCCTCCTCGCCTGTGCCGACTCCGCCCGCGTCGACCACGAGTCTGCCCCCGAGGCCGCGCGCGTCGCGGTCGATCGCCCCGCCGAGACGATATCCGGTCGCGACTTGAGTCTCGGCATCGCCGCGATCTCGGCCGGAGCGACCTTCGCGGAGTCGGGCGCCAACGCGGGCGACGCGCTCGGAACCAGTCTCGCCGCCGGCGACTTCGACGGCGACGGCACGCCCGAGGTGGCGGTGGGCGCGCCGGGCTACGACGACACCGGCACCGACGACGGCGCCGTGTACCTCCTGAGCGGCAGCAGCCTCGCGGTCGACCAGGTGGGCACCGGGGGTCTCGGCGCCTCGCTCGCGGCGGGCGACCTCGACGGCGACGGCGACGACGACCTCGCGGCCGCCAGCGACAGCACCGTCTACCTCTACGCGGGCAGCGGCGCGGGGCTCGGCCTGAGTTCCTGGAGCTACGCCGACGGCGACGCCTCGGTGGCCGACGCCCTCGCCCTCGCCGACCTCGACGACGACGGTCTCGACGAGATCTACATCGGCGCCAGCGCCTATGGCGGCGGAGCCGGGCGAGTGTCCGCGTTCGCGACACTGGACGTCACCGCGTCGTCCGCGGTCGATGGCAGTAGCGGCGAGGGCCTCGGCACCGCCCTCGCGCGCGCCGCCGACGCCGACGGCGACGGCTACGAGGAGCTGCTGGTCGGCAGCGAGGAGTACTCCGGTAGCTACGCCGGGGAGGGCGCCGTCTACGTGTACGGCGGGGGCAGCTTCGCGCTGTGGCAGACCGTCACCGGCGGCAGCGCCGACTTCGGCCTCGGCGTCCGGGTGGCCGACGGCGGCGACAGCAACGGCGACGGCTACGGCGACCTCTGGGTGGCGGCGCACTTCGTCAGCGGCAGCGGCGACCACAAGGGGCGGGTGCTGCTCTACGAGGGCAGCGCCAGCGGCTACGAGTCCGCCGCCCAGATGAACCGCGCCGGGGCCAGCGGCGACGCGCTCGGCTACAACGGCATCGCCGGCGGGGTCGACATCGACTTCGACGGCTACGACGACCTGCTCGCCTCCATCGCCGACCTGCCGGGGCTGGTGGTGTACTACGGCGCCGCCAGCGGCGTGAGCGCCACCAACTCCAACAACGTGTCGCTCGCGTCGACGACCGGCGCCTCGAACAGCCTCGGCGTGGCCATCGCCGCGCCCGACCTCGACGGCGACGGCTACGCCGAGTTCATCGTCGGCGACCCGGGGAACTTCTCCTCCGGCAGCAGCGGCGACGCCTACGGCTGGGTAGGCGTGTTCGAGGGCTACGCGGATCGCGACGGCGACGGATACTCCGGCGGCGCCACCGGCGGCGACTGCGACGACGCCGATGCCAGCGTGTACCCCACCGCGTCGGAAGTGGTGGGCGACGGCATCGACAACGACTGCAACGGCTTCGAGAGCTGCTACCAGGACGCCGACGGCGACGGCTACGGCAGCACCAGCACCATCTCGAGCGCCGACGAGGACTGCACCGCCACCGGCGAGTCCGCCAACGCCGACGACTGCGACGACACCCGCGCCGACGCCTACCCGGGCGCCACCGAGGTGGAGGGCGACGGGGTCGACAACGACTGCGACGGCGTGGAGGGCTGCTTCGAAGACCTCGACGGCGACGGCTACGGCAGCACCACCGCCGTGTCTTCCAGCGACGGCGACTGCGACGACGCGGGCGAGGCCGTCAACGACGACGACTGCGACGACGGCGACGCCGCCGTGTACCCCAGCGCCACCGAGACCACCGCCGACGGCGTCGACAGCGACTGCAATGGCTACGAGCGCTGCCACCAGGACAACGACGGCGATGGCGCCGGCGGCGGCGCCACCACCGACAGCACCGACCTCAGCTGCACCTCGGCTGGCCTCGCCACCGGCCCCACCGACTGCGACGACACCGACGCGGGGATCTACCCCTCGGCCGCCGAGGTGGTGGCCGACGGCATCGACCAGGACTGCAACGGCATGGAGGATTGCTACGCCGACAACGACGGCGACCTCTACGGCTTTACCGGGACGATCGGCAGCAGCGACGCCGACTGCGACGACAGCGGCGAGGCCAGCAACGCCGACGACTGCGACGACACGAGCGCCAGCGTGTACCCCGGCGCCGGCGAGACGCCGGGCGACGGCATCGACACCAACTGCGACAGCGTCGACGACTGCTTCACCGACGCCGACGGCGACGGCTTCGGCGGCGGGAGCAGCGCGCCGGGGAACGACCTCGACTGCACCGACGCGGGCGAGGCGATGGGCGGGGGCGACTGCGACGACAGCGCTGCCACCGTGTCGCCCGCCAGCCCCGAGGTGCCCGGCGACGGCATCGACAACGACTGCGACGGTGCCGACGAGTGCTACACCGATGCCGACGGCGACGGCTTCGGCGTGGACATGGTGGCCAACGACGACGGCGACTGCACCGACAGCGGCGAGGCCTCGAGCGGCGGCGACTGCGACGATGCCAACGCCGCCGTGAGCCCCGGCGCCCCGGAGATCGACGGCAACGGCATCGACGACAACTGCGACGGCATCGACGGCTGCTACGTCGACGCCGACGGCGACGGATACGGCGGCGCGGAGACCACCACCGAGGGCTGCGGCGATGCCGGAACCAGCCTCGTGGGCGGCGACTGCGACGACGGCAACGCGGTGATCTCACCGGCCGGGATCGAGTACTGCAACCTGGCCGACGACGACTGCGACGGCGAGACGGACGAGGACGCCGCCGACCCGCTCACCTGGTACGCCGACGCCGACAGCGACGCCTACGGCGACCCGGCGACGAGCGTCCTGGCCTGCGAACCGCCCGAGGGCCACGTGGCCGACGCCACCGACTGCGACGATGCCAACGCGGCGGCCTTCCCCGGCGCGGTGGAAGACTGCGAGGGCAGCGCCGACCTCGACTGCGACGGCCAGCCCGCCGCCACCGACGACGACTGCGCGGGCGACAGCGGCAACCCCGTGGACTCGGGCGACACCGGCGAGCCCGGCGACAGCGGCGAGGCGGCCGACACGAGCGAACCCGCCGACTCGGGCGAGCCCGGCGGCGACGACAGCGGTGACAAGGGCGGCGATACCGAGGGCTGCGGCTGCAACGGTGGCGCCGGGGCCGGCGGCGTCGCGGTGCTCCTCGCGCTCGCGACCACGGCGCGACGACGGAAATCATAATAGTTGTAGTAGTTCAAAAAATCGCAAGCGAATCCATTTCCGCGGCCCACGCTTGACCCTGGCGGCGACCTGGGCGAGAAATGTGTTCCCGCTAGGTACGGCGGGGCTCTCCGGGATCGCCCATGCGTCGCTCGTGTACATCGCGGTTGCGCCGAGGCAGCGTCACGCCGGTGATGGTGCTGACGCTGTTGATCCTGCTCACCTTCGCGGGCCTGGCCATCGACTGGACCTACGTGCGGACGAGCGAGTTCGAGCTCAAGAACGCGACGGACGCGGCCGCGCACGCCGCGCTGGTTGAACTCCGCCGCTCCGGCGACCAGGGACGCGCGCGCACGCTGGCGAAGGAGCTCGCCGAGCTGAACACCGCCGCCGGCGTGCCGGTCCACCTCTCCGACGACGCGGTGGAGTTCGGCGAGTGGGACTACGAGACCGGCACCTTCATCGCGGGGAGCGCGGTGCAAAACGGCGTTCGGGTGACGGCCGAGCGTACCGAGGGCAGCAACGACGGGCCGATCTCGCTCTTCATCGGCCCCCTGTTCGGCCACAGCGCCTCGGCGGTGGCCGAGACGGCCGTGGGCGCCTACCGCTCGCGCGACATCATGGTGAGCATCGACATCTCCACCTCGATGATCGAGGAGATGGACGACGCGGTGAAGGCCCTGGTGCAGTTCGCCTCGTCGATGCAGTCGCGGTCCTTGCCCAACGACCGCGTGGGCCTCAACGTGTTCAAGACCTCGGCGACGACGATCAGCAGCCTCACCGACGTCGACTCGAATATCAGCGCGCTCAAGACGGCGTGGCAGGGCGACGGCAAGTCCAACCGCGACAAGACCAAGAGCACGGGCGTCACCAACTGCTACATCACCTACTGCAAGAAAGCGATTGCAGGCTGCGGCGGCAAGGACTACCAGCTCAAGGGCTCGTGGATGCCCAAGTGCGAGTCCTGGGGCCACGATGGCAACTGGAGCGGCTCCAACCAGGGGTCGGGCCTGCTCGCCGCCTCCCAGACCCTCACCAGCAACGACACGTACCACAACACGCAGGCGATCATCTTCATCAGCGACGGTCGCCCCACCTGCCCGGCCGGCTCCGCGTGCGTGAAGGCGCGCACCCAGTACGCCATCGACATGGCCAACGCCGCCTGGAACGAGGGCATCAACGTGTTCACCATCTCGCTCAACGCGACATCTAGTCCCACGCAGACCGCGTTCATGGCCTCGCTGGTGCGCGGCTACGGCAAGGCCTACGAGACCACCACCTCGAAGGACCTCGAGGAGATGTTGCTCGACATCGAGAGCAACATCCCGATCGCCCTCGTGGAGTGACCCGGCCCCCTCCCCGACCCTCCCCCGCAAGCGGGGGAGGGAGAGGGAACACCGGCGCCGCGCTCCCCTCCCCCGCAAGCGGGGGAGGGTGAGGGAATACCGCTGCCGCGCTCCCCTCCCCCGCAGGCGGGGGAGGGTGGCCGGAGGCCGGGAGGAGGCCTCTCAGTCCACCCGCAGGATGCGCGCCACCGCCTTCGCCTCCGGGTCGACGGCCACGCGCACCTCCCCGGCCTCGGCCACCTCCGCCTTGA
>VGRQ01000389.1 GCA_016875315.1 Deltaproteobacteria bacterium
CACGCGGCGCGTGGCCTTCGACGCGGGGCTCGTCCCCCTGGACTTCGCGGTGTTCGGCCAGGACGGCACCCTCCTGCCGCTGCCGGTGTTCAACGTCACCTACGCCTGGGCCGGGCCTTCCTGAACCCCCCTACCTGAAGCCGGCGCCGAGCTCGAGCAGCAGGCGGCTCCCGGTCGGGTTCCAGGTCCACGTCATGTCCTGCGCGGCGCTGTCGAGCACGCCCTGGAGCGCGTTGCCGGCCACCACCACCTCGTAGCGCAGCGCCACCTGCCCGTGCGCGTGCGCGCTGCCGATGGCGGTGCCGAGCCCGGCACGGAAGGCCACGCCACCCCGGCTGTAGTCGCCCCACCACGGTTGCTCCAGCCCGCTCACCCGCAGGCCAGCGGCGAAGTCGGTGAAAGGTCGGATACGTAGTTGTCGCGACTCGTCGTCGAGCTGTTGGAGCAGCCACGGCCGGATGATCAAGTCGGCGCCGAGCTCGTAGGCGGTGGCATCGTAGGGGATGCCGAGCGCGTAGTTGCCCGACCACAGGGCGCCGCTGAGACCGACATGGACCGTGGCGTTGGGATCGCCGTCGGGCAGGCCGATGTCGACCCCGAGGCGCACCCGTGGCAGCTCGGGGGACGGCGCCACCACGCCCTGGTCGTCGCTCAGCTCCAGCGCCGGCTTGCCGAGGAACTGGCCTCCTAGCCACAGGTCGATCGGGATCATGCGCGGCGGCGCCGGAGCGAGAGCAGCGTGCCGAGGGCGCCGAGGCCGACGAGCAGCAGCGCCCCGGTGTCGCGCGCGGCGGGATCCTCGGGGCAGGTGCCCGGGTTTTCCTTCCATCCGGCGTCGCAGTCGGGGAACAGCGACTCCAGCTCCGTGAGCGGGTCGATGTACTTGAGCTGGTGGCGGTCCTTCACGATGCCCGACACCGAGAACACGAGGTCGCTGGTGGCTTGCTCGGGCGTGTAGCGCGCGTGCAGGCGGGTGATGTAGGCGCTTGCCGACGGCAGGCCGAAATCCTCGAAGGTGCCGTCGTCGGTGGGCGCGGCCGGCGTCGCGGTGCAGGGGTCGCAGTGGTAGCCGGTGCCGGCGGTGGGCTCGAGGTCCCAGCCGTACTCCTTCACCCAGCCCGCCCCCTGCCCCTCGTGGGCCGCCGCGAAGTGCTCGGTGTAGAAGCTGCCGAAGTCATCGCCGCTCCACGTGCACTCGTTGGGCATCGTGAGCTCGGGGTAGTTGGTGATCGTCACCTGGCCGCCGCCCTCGTGCACCGAGGTGAGGGTGTAGATCACCACGTCCTGGGGCCCCGCCGCCGAGATCGTGCCGATCTTGATGGGCAGGCCGAAGCTCTCCGACTCGTAGGTGAGCTGGATGGGGGGGAGCCAGCCATCGACCAGCTCCACCTTGTCCATCGCCACCTTGGCGGCGAGGAAGTAGGTGCCCGCGTCGATGTAGTCCTGGAGGATGGTCTCGCCGCCCTCGGGCACGGCGTAGCCGTTGTTGTCGAGCCAGGTGTAGAGCGAGCTCGACTCCTCGGCGCTGAGCACCACGAACTCGTAGCCGTACTCGGTGAAGCTGTTCTCGACGTGCACGCCGGTGTCGCCGAAGTCGCCCGAGTACAGTGAGTTATCGGCGGCACACCCGAAGCCGAGCGCGCAGCCGCTGCTGGGCAGCACCTCGCTCACCGCGTACACGTCGTCGCAAGTGTACTGCACCTGCCGCGGCGTGGTGTAGGCGCCGATCCACTCCACCAGCGAGCGATCGAGGGAGCGCACCGACGCGCGGGTCATCACCTCGGGCACTGGCAGCAGGATCGCGAACTCGCTGGCGGAACCTGTGTAGTCCATCACCACGGTGAGGGTGGTGGTGGTGCCGTGCCGGGCGAGGATCACCTGGCTCGACGTGTTGGACATGGTGTCGCTCGGGTCGCCCACGAAGGCCCCGCAGAAGGCCTGCGCGGAGGTGGGGGCGAGGGCGAGCAGAGCCAGGGCGAGACGGAAGGGTGTCATGAAACCTCCGCGTGCCCAGAGTGTAGCCTAGCCAACGCGCGCGCTACCCGCTCGCGGAAAGTACCAGCATCGGGCGAGGGCCGAGCGCATGCAAGCTGCCACGCCGGTAGTACAGGGACACGACCTCGTAGATCGGTCGCGACCGGCAGGCGTCGACGAGGCCCAGGCCCGCGGCGCCCGCCGCGTACAGGCGGGCCGCGTCGTCCATGGTGTGGACGGGGACGCTCACCGGGGGCCCATCTGGCCGCCAGCGATCGGGGACGATGCGCGCCGCGACGAGCGAGGCGGCGTCGTCGTCGAGCGCGGTGTCGGGCTCGCCGACCAGGCGCTCGAACACCGGTTGCCAGTCGAGCGCGGCCAGCGCGGCGGGGAAGGCACGTGCCGCCGCGAAACCATCGCGACCGTCGCGGATACACGCCCCCGCGATCACCTCGTAGACGTGGGCCTCGTCGAGGCCCTCGGCCCAGTGCAAGGCCCAGTTGATATCGCCCTCGAGCAGGGCGTCGCGGACGCGGATGGCACGCTGGCCGGGGCCGAGGCTGTCGCTCACGGCCGGCGCGATAACCGCTGGCGCATGACCGAGGTCGAGGGCATCGCGGCGCAACTGGTGGACGGGCTGCGCGCGCAGTGGCCCGCCGAGGTGGAACTCGGCGGCTTCGAGGTGGAGGTCGGGGTGTTGCTCGACCTCGAGGCCGTCGATCTGCAAGCGGCCCTCTCGCACTTCTGCCCCGGCGTGGAGGTGAGGATCAAGAGAGTCGAGGTCGTGTTGCACTGCCTCGAGTGCGGCGCGGAGTACCCGAGCGACGAGCACCCCTGCCCCGCCTGCGGCAGCAATCGCGCCGAGCTGGCGCATGGCACGGAGCTGGGGATCACCCGGGCCTGGGGGCGCCCGGGATAAAGCCGCCGCTCTCCGCGGGGCCACCATGGGTTTCAAACGCGACGCGCTCGACTACCACTCGGAAGGCCGGGCGGGGAAGCTGGAGATCGTCCCGATCAAGCCGCTGCACACTCAGCGCGACCTGTCGCTGGCCTACACCCCTGGCGTGGCCGAGCCCTGCCTTGCCATCCACAAGCGGCCCGACGACGTGTACCGCTACACCACCAAGGGCAACTGCGTGGCGGTGGTCACCAACGGCACCGCCGTGCTCGGCCTCGGCAACATCGGCCCCATGGCGGGGAAACCGGTGATGGAAGGAAAGTGCAACCTCTTCAAGAAGTTCGCGGACATCGACGCCATCGACATCGAGCTCGACGCCCGCACGCCGGAGGAGGTGATCGCGGCGGTGAAGGCGATGGCGCCCACCTTCGGGGGCATCAACCTCGAAGACATCAAGTCGCCCGACTGCTTCGTGGTGGAGAAGGAGCTCCAGGCGATGCTCGACATCCCCGTCTTTCACGACGACCAGCACGGCACCGCGATCATCGCCGCCGCCGGGCTCATCAACGCCTGCCTCATCACCGGCCGCAAGCTCGAGGACATCAAGGTCGTGTTCAGCGGCGCCGGGGCCGCGGCAGTCGCGACGGCTCTGTTGCTGGAATCGCTGGGCGTCCGGCGGGAACACATCTGGATGGCCGACAGCGAGGGACTGCTCTACAACGGGCGAAAGGAGCACGTCTTCCCGGAGAAGATGCGCTTCGCGCAGGGCACGGAGCCCGCGCGGCTCGCCGAGGTGCTGGTGGGCAAGGACGTGTTCATCGGCCTCTCGGTGGGCGGCGTGCTCAAGCCGGAGATGCTGCAGAAGATGGCGCCTCGTCCCATCATCTTCGCGATGGCCAACCCCGAGCCCGAGATCCACTACCACGAGGCCAAGGCCGCCGTGCCCGACGCGATCGTCGCCACGGGGCGCAGCGACTACCCCAACCAGGTCAACAACGTCCTCGGCTTTCCCTTCGTGTTTCGCGGGGCGCTCGACTGCCGCGCCCGCGCCATCAACGAGGCGATGAAGCGGGCCGCCGTGTACGCGCTCGCCGAGCTCGCGCGCGAGGACGTGCCCGACGAGGTGCTCGACGCCTACAAGGTGGGCGCGATGAACTTCGGTCCCGACTACATCATCCCCAAGCCCTTCGACCCCCGGGTGCTCCTGTGGGTGGCGCCCGCCGTGGCCAGGGCGGCGGCGGAGAGCGGCGTGGCGCGGGAGCCCATCGCCGACATCGAGTCCTACCGGGCCCGCCTGGAGCGGAAGATCGAGCGCAGCAAGGAGGTGCTGCGGCCGGTGATCGCGCGGGCGCAGCGATCGCCGCGACGCGTCGTCTTCCCCGACGGTACCCACCCGCGCGTGCTGCGCGCTGCCCAGATCCTCGTGGAGCAGGGCATCTGCAAGCCCATCCTCGTGGGCGACGAGTGGCGCATCCTCAAGCGCGCCGAGGAAACCAAGCTGAGCCTCGACGGCATCGAGATCGTCTCGCCCGGCGACGGCGAGCGCTTCGACAGCTATGCCGAGCGCCTGTACATGTCGCGACAGCGCAAGGGAATGACGCGTCACAGCGCGCGGCAGTGGCTGAGGCGTCCCGTGTACTACGGTGCGATGATGGTGGAGACCGGCGACGCCGACGGCATGGTGGGCGGCATCGAGGCTCCCTACGCCGACACCTTGCGACCGGCGCTGCAGGTCATCGGGCAGGACCCGGCGGTGCGCGTGGTGAGCGGCGTGTACGTCATGCTCTTCAAGAACCGCGTGTTCTTCCTCGGCGACTGCACGGTGAACATCCTGCCGCCCCCCGCCGAGCTGGCCCAGATCGCCATCAACACCGCCCGGCTGGCGCAGTCGCTCGGCTACACGCCGCGGGTGGCGATGTTGTCGTACTCGGACTTCGGCGAGCATCGCGACAACCCCGAGGTGACGAAAATCCCGCGCGCCATCGAGCTCGTGCGCGAGGCCTGGCCGCAGCTGGTCATCGACGGCGAGATGCAGGCGGACTCGGCGGTCAACGCCGAGATGGCCGCGCGTGACTTCCCCTTCTCGCGCATCCAGGGCGACGCCAACGTGCTCGTCTTCCCCGGCCTGGCCTCGGGCAACATCGCCTACAAGCTCCTTCGCGAGCTTGGCGGTGCCACGGCGGTGGGGCCGGTGATCATGGGGCTGCGCAAGCCGGTGAACGTGCTAGCCCTCGGGGCTTCCGTCAACGACATCGTCCACATCGCCGCGATCACCGTGCACCAGGCACAGGCGCTCGCCGCCGGAGAATAGCCCATGGCCCACCCGCAGCTCGCCTCCATCCTCGACCGCACCGGTCACGCCGCCACCGTGGCCTGGGCGCACGATGGCGAGGGCAACCTCGCCGCCCTCCCCGACGCCGACCTCGCGGTCGATGCCGCCGTGGCCCTCGGCAACGCCGCCGCCCTGCAGGCGGTCCAGGCGCCCAAGAACCTGCGGAAACTCGCC
>VGRQ01000390.1 GCA_016875315.1 Deltaproteobacteria bacterium
CTGAAACGGTGGAGATGACGCCCGCGGCGGATGCCGACGGGCCGAATGTGGGCCCCGGTGTCCCTCCCGGGCCCCCCATCCGGCGTCGTCCAGCGCGCCGGCGCGGCTTCGCGCACACTTTGGGCTAGTGGCCTACGCGCTTGGACATGGCGCCGCGGTCGATGCCGTCCTCGGCGCCCAGGCGGCCTCCCGCGAGCCCTAGCTCCCCCACGGGCCGGTTGTGAACGGGCAGCGGGTGTTGGGGAAACCCGCCCCCGCGGGTTTCCCCCCCTCCCACCTAGAGGTGCGCGCCGGCGCCCACGGCCTCGGCCACCGCCTCGAACATCGCCTCGCCCACGGTGGGGTGGGCGTGTACCGTGTGGAGGAAGTGCGCGGCGGTGACTTCTGCGCCGCGCGCCATCACGAAGTTGGCGAGGAGCTCGCTCACGTCGTGGCCCACGAGGTGCGCGCCGAGGATCTCGCCGGTTTGCGTGCCCACCAGCACCTTCACGAAGCCCTCGGAGGCGCCGATCGCGCGGGCCTTGCCGTTGGCGGAGAGCGGGAATCGTCCCACGGTGAAAGAGAGGTTTTTCGCCTTGGCTTGCGCCTCGGTCAAACCGACGCTCGCCACCTGGGGCTGGCAGTAGGTCGCGGCGGGCATGTTGTCGTAGTCCACGTTGGGCACGTGCTCGCCCTTGATGCGCGCGATGCACGCGTGGGCCTCGGCGTAGGCGGCGTGCGCCAGCGCCGGGGGGCCGGCCACGTCGCCGATGGCGTAGATCCCGGCGGCGGTGGTGCGGAAGCTGTCGTCGACGACGATCGCCCCCTTGTCGACCGAGACGCCGGCGGCCTCGAGGCCGATGCCCTCGACATTGGGCACCACGCCGAGGGCGAGGAGCGCGTGGCTGGCGCGAAGCTCGCGGCCATCGGCCAGCACCGCGTGGACACCGTCGCCGTCGCGACGGACGGACTTGCAGGCCTGGCCGACCACCAGCTCGACGCCCTGCTTCTTGAAGGACCTTGCCACCTCGGCGCTCACGTCGGCGTCTTCGAGCGGGCAGAGCCGGTCGGCCGCCTCCACGAGGGTCACCCTGGTGCCGAAGCTGTTGTACAAGTAGGCGAATTCCAGGCCGATGGCGCCGGAACCGAGCACGATCACCGACTCGGGCTGCGTGGTAGACGCGATCGCCGACCGGTAGGTCATCACGCGCTCGCCGTCGACCTCCATGCCTGGGAAGGCATTGGCCCGCGCACCGGTGGCCACGATGATGTGCTTCGCGGCCAACACCTTCTCGCCGACCGACACCTTGCCGCCGCCGAGCAGCGACGCGGTGCCGGCGATGGTCTCGACGCCGTGCTTCTTGAACAAGAAGCGCACGCCGCGCTCTGACTGGTCGGCGATCTTGCGGCTTCGCGCCATGACTTTCGCCCAGTCGTGCCGAGGGTTGTCGAGGCCGAGGCCGAAGCTCTCCGCTTCCTCCTTGATGAACTGGTAGTGCTCGGCGGCCTTGAGCAGCGCCTTGCTGGGGATGCAGCCCCAGTTGAGACACACGCCGCCGAGGCGCTCTTTCTCGACGCAGGCCGTCTTGAGGCCCCGCTGCGCGGCGAGGATGGCGGCGAGGTAGCCACCGGGGCCGCTGCCGATGACGAGGACGTCGTAGTCGAACACGAGTGCTCCGCGAGGCGGCCGGCTCTATCGCCTAGTCGTCGTCGGCGCCCAGCCCGGACAGCCTCAGCGCCAGCTCGTCGGGGTTGTTGGCGTACTTCAGGCCTTCATCCGACTTCACTCGCCCCTGCTGGATCAGCTCGTAGAGGTGCTGGTCGAAGGTCTGCGTGTTGTAGGTGGCGCGCCCCTTGCGCATGTAGTCGCGGATCTCGCGGGTCCGCTTGGAGTCGACGATGCACTCGTAGATGGTGCCGGTGTTGATCATCACCTCGAGCGCCGCCACCCGGTCACCCTGGGCACCGGGCACCAGCCGCTGCGATACCACCGCGCGCAGCACGCTGCCGAGCAACAAGCGAACTTGCGGCTGGTGATGCGGCTCGAAGAAGCCGATGATGCGGTTGATCGTCTCGTGGGCGTCGACGGTGTGCAAGGTGCCGAGGACGAGGTGGCCGGTCTCGGCGGCGGAGAGCGCGATCTCCACCGTCTCGAGGTCGCGGAGCTCGCCGATGAGGATGGCGTCGGGGTCCTGGCGCAGGGCGGCGCGCAGGGCGTTGTGGAAGTTCAGCGCGTCGATGCCCACCTCGCGCTGGTTCACCACGCTGCGCTTGTCCTGGAAGACGAACTCCACCGGGTCTTCGATGGTGAGGATGTGGCAGGACTCGGTGCGGTTGATCTCCTCGATGATCGAGGCAAGCGTGGTGCTCTTGCCGGAGCCGGTGGCGCCGGTGACGAGTACCAGGCCACGGGGCTCGGCCGCGATCTTCTTCAACACCGGCGGCAGCTTCAGCTCGTCGATGGTCTTCACGGTGGTGGGGATGGTGCGGAGCACCGCGCCGATCTTCCCTTGCTGGCGAAACACGTTCACGCGGAAACGAGCCAGCTCGGGGAAGCTGTGCGCGAGGTCGCACTCGTTGGTGGTCTTGAAACGCTCGCGCTGGCCGGCGTTCATGATGTCCCAGAGGGCCCGGCCCAGCTCGTCGTTGCTGGTCGCGGGGAAGCCGGGGATCGGCTTGATGTCGCCGTGGAGGCGCATCAGCGGCGGCAGCCCCACCTTGAAGTGGATGTCGCTGGCGCCGAGGTTGACGGCCGAGCGGGCGATCGCGGCGAGGTCCATTCCGCCCTCGTAGCGTGCCGGATTACACCGCGGGGCCCTCTCGGAGACCCCATGTTGCTGTGGCTCGCTCACCTCGCCCTGGCCGCCGACCCCGTCGAGCGTCCCGAGGACACCTGGGACCTGTCGGTCCTCTACCCCTCGCTCGACGCGTGGGAGGCGGAGATGAAGGCCACCGAGGCGGCGGTCGACGGCGTGGCGAGCTGCAAGGGACAGCTCTCGTCGCGACTGCGCGAGTGCCTCGACCAGCGATTCGGCGTGCACAAGGCGGTGATGCGGCTCAACGTGTACGCCAGCAACGCCAGCAACGCCGACACCCGCGACGCCGACTGGCTGTCGCGCAGCCAGCGCGGCGAGATGCTCTACGCGCGGCTCGACGAGGTGGGGGCCTTCTACAAGCCCGAGATCATCACGCTCGGCGGCGACGCGGTGGAGAAGGCCATCGCCAGCGACAAGGCGCTCGCTCCCTACGACTACTACCTCCGCAGCGCGGTGAAAGACGGCGCTCACATCCTCCCGGCCCGCGAGGAGGCCCTGCTCGCCGGCGGCGCCATCTCGCGCGACGCCACCATTCGCGTGCGTAGCCAGCTGGTGAACGCCGAGCTGCCCTGGCCGGAAGTCACGCTGTCCGACGGCACCAAGGCCAGGCTCTCGCCCGCCAACTACACCGCCCACCGCGGCTCGCCGGTGCGGGCGGATCGGCAGCTGGTCTTCGACCAGTTCTTCGGCGCGCTGACGAAGTACGGCGGCACCCTCGCGGCGGCGATCGACGGCGCGGTGCAGGGACACTGGTACGTGGCGAAGGCCCGCGGGTACCCCACGAGCGTGGCGGCGGCGATCGACACCGATCACGTGCCGCAGGCGGTGTACGACACGCTGGTGGCGCGGACCAACGCCAACCTGCCCACGCTCCATCGTTACCTGAAACTGCGCGCGAAGATGCTGGGTATCAGCGACCTCGCCTACTCCGATCTCTACCCGCCGCTGGTGTCGGGCTCGCGTACCTGGAGCATCGACGAGGCCAAGCAGCTCACCATCGACGCCACGCGCGTGCTCGGCGCCGAGTACACGGCGGAGTCGGAGAAGGGACTGCGCGCCCGCTGGACCGACGTGTACCCTCGCGAGGGCAAGGTGTCTGGCGCCTACATGGACGGCGCTGCCTACGACGTTCACCCCTTCATGCTGCTCAACTACACCGGCGACTACGAGGCGGTGTCGACGCTGGCGCACGAGTGGGGCCACGCGATGCACTCGGTGCTGTCGCGCAAGGCGCAGCCGTACAGCAAGGCCGACTACGCCACCTTCACCGCGGAGATCGCCTCGACGACGAACGAGGCGCTGTTGCTCGACCACATGCTGAAGACCACCAGGAACGAGGACGACCGCCTGTTTTACCTCGGCAACGCGCTGGAGGGCCTGCGCACCACCTACTTCCGGCAGGCCTTATTCGCGGAGTTCGAGCTCGCGATGCACACCGCCGTGGAGCAGGGACAGCCGCTCACCAGGGAGTGGCTCGACGCGAAGTTCCTCGAGATCACCCGTCGCTACTACGGTCACGACGCTGGCGTCACCAGGGTGCCCGACAGCATCGGCTCGGAGTGGTCGTACATCCCTCACTTCTACTACAATTTCTACGTGTACCAGTACGCCACGTCGATCTCGGCCGGCTCGCTGTTTGCCGACGACATCCTCGCCAAGAAGAAGGGTGCCGTCGACCGCTACCTCGGCCTGTTGTCCGCCGGTGGCAGCGACGACCCCGTCGTGCTGCTCCAGCGCGCGGGGGTCGACATGACCTCGGCGGCCCCGTACGACGCGATTGCGAGCCGCATGGAGCGGATCATGGATGAGTTCGAGGGGATCTTGGCGAAGAAGGACAAGAAGAAGAAGAAGTAGGGGCGCCGTTTGAGCAACGGGCCCATTCGAGTCCTCCGCTGACCGGGAGGCGTCTCGCCGGGCGCTACGCCACCGTCGCGCGGCGACAGTTGTTCACTCGCGACGCCTCGGCGGAACCAAGTCGGAGGCTCGCGGCCGAGGGGTGGACTTGGTTCCGCTCAAACAGCTGAATTCGGAACCAAGTCGCGGGCTCGAGGGTCGAGGGGTGGACTTGGTTCCGGAAACCTGGGGAATGGCGGAACCAGCTCGGAGGCTCGCGGTCGAGGGTCGGACTTGGTTCCGATTGCGACGCTAGTTGTGTCGCGACAATCCAGTTGTCCGGCGAAGGAACCGACCCGGCGTGCGTGGGGGTTCGCCGCTGCCGAGTCGCGCCCGCCCCGCGTTTGCCCGGGCGCCGCCACTGCCCTCGCGGCGAGTCAGACCCCGGCGGTCGCCCCCGCACGCTCGCGCTGGGGACGGGCGAGAGGTGCTCGCACAGAGCCACCGCGGCTACGGAACCGCCAACCGTAGCGGCTCCGTCCCGAGCCGCCCCGTCAGGCGACGGCGATCAAGACCCCCAACAAGGCGGTCGGCGTAGATCTCCTCGCGGTTGAAGCGCTCACCGCAGGCGCCGGGCGACTCCGCCCAGAGCGCGCGTGTGGCGCGCACCCGCTCGGCGCGCTCACCCGCGCTCGATGTGGCCGGGGGGTGCCCCGGAGTTGGCCGCTCTCGCTTCACCCTACGCCT
>VGRQ01000391.1 GCA_016875315.1 Deltaproteobacteria bacterium
CCCTCGCGCTCGGCGAGGTCGCCCCGGGTTAGCCGCCTTGCCCTGATGCCCGCCGCGCTTGCGAAGCAGCTGATCGCCGGGTTCCGCCGTCCCGACCGGCGGGCTCGTCGTATCGCGGCAGTGTACGCGTCGCTCTACCTGCTCGACCCCATCCGGCACGACTGGTGTGGGCTCGCCGCCTTCGTGTCGCGCCGCGTCCACGACGCGCTCGAGTCGCGGGTGCCCCTCGCCCAGCGGGTGCTGGCCCGGGGCAGCCTCGCCATCTACGAGAGCGTCGCCCCGGCGTTCTTCGCGCGAGCCAGGGGCGAGGAGGTCGACGGCCGCCTCGCCCAGGCATTCGGCGTCATCGCCGCGGCCGACCTGGTGGCGCGCCGCGACGAGCGGGCGGCGCGCAACATGGCCAGCGACGCCACGCTCATGCTCTCCCGGGTGGAGCAGGCCGAGATCGTCCAGCCGCTCTACGACCGCCTCGGGGGCCTCGATCGCGCGGCCCTCGCGCGCCACTTCGGCTTCCGCCTCGGCCGCGACTCTGCCGACCCCTGGCTCGCCTGCCCCGGCGACGCCACCCGCCTCGAGGTGCGACTGTCCTGGATGGAGCGCGAGGTGATCCCCGCCTGGGCGCGCTGGCAGGTGGCCGAGCCCGCCCGGGTGCGCGCCGCGCTCGATCACATCCGGCGCGACGGCAAGCTCAGTCTCGCGGCATTGTTGGGCCCACCATGATCCTGTTGCTCGCCTGTGCCACCATCGACGACGTCGTCGCCGAGATCGATCCCGACATGCGCACGCTGGCACACGTGTCGTTCACCACGCCCACCGCCGAGGCCGCCCGGGTGACCTACGGCGAGGGCCTGTCCACCCCCTGGAGCGAGCCCCGCACCGAGCACACCTTCACCCTGCTCGGGCTGGCACCGGCCCACGCCTACGAGCTGGTGGCCGAGACCGAGACCGTCGCCAGCGCGGCGACCGCCGTCACCACCGGCGCCCTGCCTGTCAACGTGCCGGAGTTCGCCCCGGTGGTCGAGGGCGAGGGCCCCGGCTTCGTGCTCACCGGACTGGTGGGCGGCGACGAGGGAGAGTCGAGCGTGTTGATCCTCGACGGCGAGGGGCGCTCCACCTGGTACGTGCTGCCCACCTGGGGCTACGCGCCCAGCGCCCGCTTCGCCCGCGACGGCGAGAGCGTGCTCTACATGGTCACCAGCAAGGCGAACATCGAGAACGCGGTGGTCCGGCGACAGCCGCTCGCCGGAGGCGACTACACCGAGTTCCCGGCCCCCTACGGTCATCACGACTTCGTCGAGGTTCCCGGCCTCGAGTTTGCCTACATCGCCGCCGAGGGCCGGGAGGTGAACGGGGAGGACGTGGTCGGCGACAAGATCGTGGAACGCGATCTCGACGGCAACGAGCGGGTGGTCTGGACCGCCTTCGACTGGCTCGAGGTCGAGGAGAACGAGGGCTGGAACACGAACTTCTACCCCTTCGGGGTGGACTGGACCCACGCCAACGGGCTCTTCTACGACGAGGCGAGCGACGCCTACTTGATCTCGTTGTACCTCCATCACACGGTGGTGAAGGTCGACCGGGCCTCGGGCGACGTGCAGTGGTTTCTCGGCGGCGAGCACTCTGACTTCGCCCTGCCGGAGGGCTACGCCTTCCAGCACCAGCACGCCCCGAGCGTCACCCCCGAGGGCGAGGTCTGCGTGTACGACAACGCGGGCGGCCCCGACGGGTCTCGCGGCCTTTGTTTCACGCTGGAGGGCGAAGTCGCCACGCTGGCCTGGAGCTTCGATCCCGCCGACGACCGCGAGTCCCTCCTCATGGGCGACGTCGACCGTCGCGCCGATGGCGGCGCGCTGGTGGGCTTTGGCGAGCACGGCGAGATCGACCTGGTCGACGCCGACGGCAACGTGACCTGGGAGGTCGACAGCCAGGACCTTGGCGTCGTGAGCAAGGTCGAGGCGCGAACGTCGTTGTACGCCGACTGAACTACTTCGTCTCGATGATCACCTTCTCGAGCACCACGTCGGTCTTTGGCTTGTCGCGACGGTCCTTCTCCACGCGCGCGATCTTCTTCACCACGTTGAGATCGTCGCAGTCGCCAAAGATGGTGTGCTTGCCGTTGAGATGGTTGGGCGTGCCCTCGGTGATGAAGAACTGCGAGCCGTTGGTGTCGGGGCCGGAGTTGGCCATGGCGAGGATGCCGGGGTGGTCGAAGGTGGTGAAGTCGCCCACCTCGTCGGCGAACTTGTAGCCGGGGCCGCCGGTGCCGCGGCCCAGCGGGTCGCCACCCTGGATCATGAAGTCGGGGATCACGCGGTGGAAGATGGTGCCGTCGTAGAGCGGGGCGGTGGTCTTCTCGTCGGTGGCGGGGTGCGTCCACTCGCGCTCGCCGCGCGCGAGCTGCACGAAGTTCAGCACCGTCTCCGGCGCTTGTTCCGGGCGCAAGGTGCAGTGGATGTCGCCCATCGAGGTCTTGAAGGTGGCCACCAGTTTCTGGCCCGGCTTCCACCCGAGCGCCCCGGCGCGATCCGCCTTGGCGGCCTCGGCCTTGGCGGCCTGGGCGCGATCGACCTGCGCCTGCAAGGCAGCCACGTCTTTCTCGAGCCGATCGTTGGCGCGCTCCAGGTCGCCGACGCGTTGCTTGAGCTTGTCGTTCTCGTCGATGAGGGCCTGGTCTTTGCAGGCGAGCAGGGTGAGGGCGAGGATCATGGCCCCGCGCGTCTAACTCTGTTTCTCGATGCGCACGGAGCGGAGTACGGGAGGCGCCAGCGGCCGGTTGCGCTCGCCGCGCGGGACGGCAGCGATGCGCTCGAGCACGGCGAGGTTGGTGCAGGTGCCGAGCGGCGTGTAGCGACCGTCGATGTGACGCGCGGGGCCGAGCGTCACGAAGAACTGCGAGCCGCCGGTGTTCGGTCCCCGGTTGGCGAGGGCGAGGATGCCGGGGCGATCGAACACCGAGCCGGCGGCCTCGTCCACCAGCGAGTAGCCGGGCCCGCCGGTGCCGGTCCCCGAGGGGTCACCGCCCTGCACGAGGAAGCCCGGGACGACGCGGTGGAAGAGGGTGCCGTCGTAGAGCGGGCGGCGCGTGCTCTCGCCGTCGACGGGATCGACCCACTCGCGCTCGCCCCGCGCGAGGGCCACGAAGTTCGCCACCGACACCGGCGACGCGGCGTGGTCGAGGGTGCAGCGCACGTCGCCAAGGCTGGTCACCAGCACCGCCACGAGGCGCTCCCCCGGGGCGAGGCCCAGGTCGGGGACGGGCAGGCCTGGGCCGGGCGGAGAGGTGTCCGGTGCCGGGAGCGCGGGTCGGCTCGGGACGCTCACCGCCGCGAGGGGGGCGGCGAAGGCGGGGAGCGCGAGGGCGAAGAAGAGACCTGTCACCGTGAGCAGTCTTGCCGCCCAGGCTTGACGTGTCAAGGGTCGATGTCTGTCCGCCATGTGTGCCTGGGTTACACCATGCCTGGATCTGGAGCCCTCATGCGCGCCCGTGTGTTCCTCAAAGGCCCCCTGTTCACGTTCGCGGGGCATGTTCCCCGGGGCGCGGCGGTGGTCGAGGGCGTGGTCAAGGACACGGGCGGCTTCGGGCTCACCGTGGCGGTCGAGGGCTACCTCGACGAGGGCGGGAAGCGGCTCGAGGGCCCCGCGCTCACGCTGATCCTGCCCGCGGCGAAGGTCGATCACGTCCTCGTACTCGGCTAGGCGAGTCGCGACTTGATGTTCGTGCTCGTCGCTTGCGACGTGGAGATCGCCGGGGTGGTCACCACGCCGGTTGGCGAGCCCGTCGCCGGGGCGGAGCTCAGCGACGGCGACTGCCGCGCGGTCAGCGGCGCCGACGGCAGCTTCCTCACCCGCTGCGCTCGCGACAGCTACGCCTTCGTTGTGCGCCACCCCACGCACGCCGCCGCCGAGGCCCTTGTCGATGCCACCGGGGCGATGTCGCCGCCACCGGTCGCCGTCCAGCTCACGCCCTGGCCCGCGACCCCCGGTCTCTACCTGGAGCCCGCGCTGCGCCCGCTGGAGCCGCTGGCGTTGCACCGGACCGCGGCCACCGACGAGCAGCGCTTCTGCGTCGACCTCGCGCGGGTGCCCGAGGCGAGCGGCCCGGTGTCGATCTTCGACGTCCACGCGGTGGACTGGCGTGTCTACGCGCTCGACGCCGAGGGCTGCGCGCTCCGCCTGTCGCGGGCACCAGGCACCAGCTGGTGGCAGCCGCAGGGCACGCGGGTGACGGAGAAGGGCCGGGAGGCGCTCGCCACCGGTCGCGAGCGGGTGCAGTTCGAGCTCGAGCCTGGTCGTTACGTGGCGCTGGCCTGGTACGACGGTTTCCTCGTGCCCCTCGAGGCGTCGGACGACACCTGGGTCGGCTGGGCGCTCGCGGCCCCCGGGGCCTGAACGGGGGTGCGCGACCCGGCTGGCATCTGCGGGCGCGTGCCCGAGCTGGTCGCCCTGGCGGAGGCTCACCCGGCGGTGAGGCGCGCCATCGCCAGCGGCGACCCCCACGCGGTGTACCGGGCGCTCCGGGCCATCCGCCCGCGACGTGGCGAGGAGGAGCGGGAGACGGTGGAGATGCTCCTGTCGCGACGCGCCCTGTTTCTCCGGCCGCTGGGCACCCCGCCTACGATGCACACTGTCAGCGGCATCGGCACCAGCCTGTACGGCCGGGACGAGCTCGACCGCGAGGCGGGGACCTACGTGACTACGCACTGCCTCGCCGTGTTCTCCGTGCCGGTGTTGCCGCTCGGCCAGTACCTGGTGTCGGACGCCGGGCCGGCCACCTTCCGCTTCTACGGCCGGGCGCCCGAGACCACGCGGGTGTGGGCGTGGCGGCGGGCGGCCTGGGCGATCGCGGCCCTGCTGCTCGGCTCGGCCACCTGGGCCGGGATGGCGGCCTGGGTCAAGGCGAAGGTGGACGTGTTCAACCCGCTCGACGCTCCGCTGCGCGTGACGATCGACGAGCAAGCCCGCGTGATCGCGCCCGGCACGCGCCAGCGTCTCGAGGTTCCGCGCGGGGAGCGGATGGCCACCGTCGCGCTCGTTGACGGGACCCCGGTCGAGGCGATCGCCTTCGACGCCCGCGAGCCCGCCGCCGTGCTGGCGCTGAACCCGCTGGGGGCCGCGCCCGTGGGCTGCGGCGAGCGGGTGGTGCGCATCGCGGACGGGGCGCCGGGCCTTGACGGCGGATGGCGGGCCTGCGTGGACCAG
>VGRQ01000392.1 GCA_016875315.1 Deltaproteobacteria bacterium
GAACCCGCGTGGCGGGTTCCCCCCTAACGCGCCATGCCCTTCGGCCTCCAAGCTGTGCTTTCCGGCCTCCGGCGTCGCCCGTGCAGGTAGCACGGGCGACGTGGCGCTCTCCCCCCTCCCTGGACACACGGTCACATGGGGCGAGCATGGCCGGGGGCGGCGGCGGCGTGATCGGCGGGGTGATCGGCGACCTGGTCGCCGACGTCATCGATCACCTCGTCGTCGTCGTCGTCGTCATCGATGTCGTCATCGTCTCGATGTCGCTGTCGTTGTCGATGTCGCTGTCGCTGTCGTTGTCGATGTCGATGTCGATGTCGCTGTCGATGTCGCTGTCGATGTCGCTGTCGTCATCGATGTCGCTGTCGTTGTCGATGTCGCTGTCGTCGTCGTCATCGATGTCGATGTCGTCGTCGCGCGGGCGACGGTCAGGGGGCGGTCCAGTCTTCCACGGTCACGTGCATGCGTTCGAAGTGGCGCATGTTGACGGTCACCACGACCAGCTGGTTCACGGCGGCGGTGGCGGCGATGATCAGGTCGGCGAGGTCGACCGGGGTGCCCGCGAGCTCCAGCCGGGCCCGCTCCACGCCGAGCCACTCGCCCGCGCGCGCATCGAAGGGCACCACCGGGGTGCTGAGCACCACCCCGTCGACGAAGGCCGTGAGGCGCTCTCGGCGAACCGGGTCGGGGTGCCGCTGCGCCCCGAAGCGGAGCTCGGCGACGACCAGCGAGGCGATCGCGTACTGGCCCCCGTGAAGGTCGATGCGACGCTCGAGGCCGGCCGGTGGCCGAGATCGGGCGAGCGCGCTCACCGTCGACGTGTCGAGGAGGTACCTCACGACAGATCGACCTCTCGTCCCGAGCCGCGTGGACGCAGCTCGCCGAAGGGGTCGGAATCGTCGTCGATCGCGGGCCAGGCCGCGCGCCAGGCCTCGACCGCCCGCAGCAGGTCGGGCCTCGTGGCGGCCGCGACTAGCGACAGGCGGCACTCCTCCTCCAGCGATCGTCCTTCGCGCGCGGCGCGCGAGCGCAAGCGCCCGAGTGCCTCGTCGTCGAGCCGGCGGATGAGGATCTGGGCCATCGTCGACCTCTGATATCAACTACGATATCAGTCCCGCCCCGCGTGCGTCAAGCCCGCGCACTGGCTCGCCGCGGGGGTTCCGGGGAAGCCCCGAGCCCGGTCACCCCTCGTCGATATGAATCGGGTTCTCGCCGAGCGAGCAGCCGCCGTCGCCGCGCAGCTCGTGGGCCACCTCGCCGGGCAGGGGGA
Organism: Deltaproteobacteria bacterium; assembly: GCA_016875315.1. Taxonomy (GTDB): domain Bacteria; phylum Myxococcota_A; class UBA796; order UBA796; family SXON01; genus SXON01. The sequence goes on from VGRQ01000392.1 coordinate 1,268, forward strand.
ACCAGCGCAGGGCGGCGGCGCGATCGGGGAGCACCGGATCGACGATCTCGAGGCTTTTCACGCGGGCGATCACCTGGGGCAGCAGCCGCCTCGCCTCGTCGATGTAACTCGGGACGATGGACTCCGGTTCGGTGTAGTGTCGCGACCGGTACTCGATGGTCCCGCCGCAGAATCGCACGTCGTGCAGCCTCAGGAGGGCCTTCTCCCGCGCGTCGCAGTGCCGCCAGGCCCCGGTTGCCGGCTCGAACTCGTAGAGGGGCAAGAACGCCGCACCGTGGTCGGCGATGAAGCGCACCGCGTCGATCACGTAGCGAAACACGGTGTCGCTGATGAAATAGTTGAAGTTCACCCGCACCCAGCCCGGCTTCACCCCCTCGGCGCCATCGAGGATCGCGCACTCGAAGTTGCGGGAAGTCTCGATGTCGATGCCCAGCAAGCGGTGACCGTAGGGGCCGGCGCAGGAACAGCCGCCGCGCGCCTGGATGCCGAACAGGTCGTTGAGAAGCGCCACCACGAAGTTGTGGTGCAGGTAGTTCTCTCCGTGCCGGACGATGAAGCTCACGATCGACAGGCGCCAGAGACGCGGGTTGCCGAGCACCCTGATCTTGGGATGGGTCGTCCACGCGTCGATCGCCTCGCGCACGAAGTGATCTTCCCGCTCGCGAATCAGCTCCCAGCCGATGCTCTCCTTGAGCTGGAACACCAGCCCCGCGCGGATCGACTCGATGATCGCGGGGGTGCCGCCCTCCTCGCGATGGACCACGTCGCCGAGGTAACGATGTTCCTTCGGGTTGACGTAGGCCACCGTCCCGCCGCCGGGCACCGAGGGCACGCGGTTGGTGAACAGGTGCTTCTTCGCGATCAGTAGCCCTGGCGTCCCCGGGCCCCCCACGAACTTGTGAGGCGACACGAACACCGCGTCCTTGTACTGGAGCTTCCCCTCGCCGGTGCCGTCGTCGAGGTTCATCTCGATCTGCACGTAGGGGCCAGCCGCGGCGAAGTCCCAGAAGGAGAGCGCGCCGTACTTGTGGAGCAGTGCCGCCGTGGCCCCGGTGCGGCTGCCGATGCCGGTGACGTTGCTGGCCGCGGAGAAACTCCCGATCTTGAGAGGGCGTCCCTGGTGGCGCTGCAGCTCCTCCTCGAGGTGGGCGAGGTCGATGCGGCCGTCGGCGTCCTCGTCGATGGTCACCACGTCGGCGATGCTCTCCCGCCACGGCAACTCGTTGCTGTGGTGCTCGTAGGGGCCGATGAACACGACAGGACGCTCGTCGGCGGGGATCTGGTCGCGCAGGGAATAGCGGGCGTCGAGGTCGGCCGGGATGCGGATGTTGAGCACGTCGACCAGCTTGTTGACAGCGCCGGTGGCCCCCGAGCCGCAGAAGATCACCACGTCGCCGGGGCCGCAGCCGGTGGCGCGGGCGATGGCCTCGCGGGCGTCCTCGCGAAAGCGCGTGGTCTGCGCGCCGGTGCCGCTGGTCTCGGTGTGGGTGTTGGCGTAGAGCGGCATGACTTCGTCGCGGATGAAGTCCTCGATGAAGCTCAGGTTGCGCCCCGACGCCGTGTAGTCGGCATAGGTGACTCGGCGGGGGCCGAAGGGCGTGTCGAGCACGCGCCCGTCGCCGATGATCGACCGGCGAACGGACTCCAACAGGTACTGCTGCGCGGGGGTCACTGCCTCGCGCTAACGCGCCGATCCCCGCGATCCGATCCCGCGTACGGGAGTGAGCATGCCCGGACGTCGGATGATCGGCGAGATCCTGGTCCAGGAGGCGATCGTGTCGCCCGAGAGCCTGCGACGCGCGCTCGATGAACAACGTTCGCGCGCGGGCCGCCGGCGCGTGGGCGAGGTGCTCGTCGACAACGGTGCCCTCCAGCCCCGCGCCCTCGTCGAGGCCCTCGGCATGCAGGCCGACGTGCCCGTGGTGGAGCCCCTCTCGATGCCGGTACACCCCCCGAGCCTGTGGCGCGTGCCTCGCGACGTGGCCGAGCGCTACTGCGCGATCCTGCTCGAGGGGGAGGAGGGTCCCCTGCTCGCGATGGGCGACCCCAACATGCAGCAGGCGATTCGGCAGGTCGCCACGTACCTGGGCGTCACCTCGCTTCCCGTTGCCGTGGCGGCCCCCGACGAGATCCTCGCCTCTATCGCACGCCATTACGATCTGGTCCCGGCCCGGGCGCGCACCATCAAGGGCCTGACGCCGGACGAGCGCCCGCCGCTGTTGAGCCCCACCGGCCAGGAGCTCGACACCCGGGTCATGCTCGGGCGGCTGGCGAAGGGGCCCGGCAAGCCACTCCACGACTTCGTTACCGCCCTCTTGTGCCACGCCTTCGAGAGCGGCGCCGAGCGCGTGGTCATCGATGCCGGCGTCGTCCAGTACGTGTACGATGGGGTCGCGACCGAGATCCTCGATCTCCCTGCGGTCCACGCTGCTGGTGTCGTGTCGCGACTTCGGGTAGTCCTGCGCCTGGAACCGAGCCTCAACAAGGTGGTGTCAGGTCGATGGGACCTGCAGCTCGGTCAAACGATCCTGCGGGTGAAGGTGGTGGCCACGCCCGGTTCCGCCGGTGGCCAGGTGACGCTCGACCTCGCCGACTCGGTGTCGCGAGGGGACAACCCGCTCGCGCTCGCGCGCAAGGTCGACACCACGTGGGCGGAGCTGGCCGTCAAGCCTGGTCTCGTCATCCTCGCCGGCCCCGAGGGGTCCGGGCTGCGCGCGGTGGCGGCCTCGGTTCCCGGCGCCTTCTACGTCCCCCTCCGCGACGCCGGCGCCGTCGAGGCCGCCGCGTCCGCTGCCGAGCGCGGGCGCACCGTCCTCGGGCGCGTCGTGGCGCCCACCATTCCCGAGGCCCTGGCTCGCCTGCGCGACCTCGCCCCGGCCGCGTGGGCAGTTGCCAACGTGCTCACCGGCGCGATCACCACGCGTCGCTTGCGACGGGTGTGCGCCACCTGCTGCCAGCCCGGCGAGATCACCCCCGCCTGCGCCGATCGGCTCGGCGTGATGCCCTTCTCCGCGCCCATCGCCGGCTTCGGCTGCCCGGCATGCGGCTACCGCGGCTACCGCGGCAGCGTACACGCCGCCGAGCTGGTGGTCGCCAACGACGAGCTACGCGACGCCCTCGAGACCGGCGTGCCGCTCAGAGAGCTCGGGATGCTGTCGCGACCGGTGGCGGACCGGTCGATCCAGGTGGACGCCGCCGCGCGCGCCATCGCGGGACAGACCACCATCTACGAATTGGAACGTTGCGTGCCGTCGAAGGCACCCTGGGCGCACCGCCCGCCCGAGGAACGGCATCGGGGGCTGCTCCGTGCCGTCACCCAGCCGCCTCCGGAGATGCAAGAGGAGGATGCCAGCGACGCGCCGACCGCGCCCCCCGGCCGCGAGCGGCCCCTGGTCCACGTGGTCCACCCGGGCGTCGCCGAGCGCGCCACGCTGCGCTCGCGGCTGGAGGGCCGCTGCGACCTGCACTTCTCCTGGGCGAGCACCCTGGCGCAGGCCGAGGAGGAAACCACGGTGATGGTGATCGCCCACGGCGCGCCGGGAGGCTGGAATCCTGCCCAGATCGCCGACCTTCGCCAGGCGGGCTGCAAGGTGGTGCTGCTGGGCCCCGGCGGCGATCTCGGGAAGATGGCCGAGGCCTTCGCGCTGGGCGCCGACGACTACGCCGGCGGCATCGAGGAGCTCGCGCTGCGGCTCGGGCGGTGGCTGCCGGAGCGCTCGATGGCCGCCTCCGCGAGCAAGTAGCGAGGCGCTTGTTCCCAATGCCGCCGCGCGCGTCGGCTCACGGGGCCATGAAACGGAGGGCGGCATGGGGAACGCCGCGGTGGGGGGAGAGCCGTCGCCAAGGCGCGTTATCGAACGCGCCTTGGCCCTGCCGAACGCAGCTTGCGGAGTTCGGCAGGTTGGCGGCGGTAGGGGGGCGACACCGG
>VGRQ01000393.1 GCA_016875315.1 Deltaproteobacteria bacterium
CTTCGGCCACCCTCCCCCGCAGGCGGGGGAGGGGCTCTGGCGGGGGGCCCTCGCAGCCCCTACAGCCTACAGCCTGCAGCCTACAGCCTGACAAACCGCACCCTCGCGTTCTGCATGTCCGCCACGTAGAACCCTCCGTCCACTGGGCACACGTCGGCTGGCCAGGAGAGCTGGGCGTCGAGCGCCGGGCCACCGTCGCCGGAAAAACCGGCCTCGCCGGTGCCCGCCACCACGCCGTCCTGGTCCCAGATCTCGTGGCTGCCCGAGCTGGCGGCGATCCAGCCGGCGGCGGTGGGCACCGCGGCCCAGGGGTAGCTGAGGCCCTCGGCGACGACGTCGTATTGTAGGCTTTGCTCGTCGAACTCGATGATACTTCCCGAGAATGTATCAGTGGCGAGCACCCGGCCGTGGCCGCAGCGCACGCGCTGGGGACCGCCGAGGCCGGTGAGCACGGTGTCGACGACGCCGTCGGCCACGCGGCGGATGGCGCCGTTGAGGGTGTCGGCGATCCAGATGGCGCCCTGGCCGTCGAAGCAGAAACCCTGCGGCTGGTAGAAGGTGGCCTCGAGGGCCGGGCCGCCGTCGCCGGTGTAGCCCTCCTCGCCGGTGCCCACGACCAGCTGAATCAGGCCCGATGTATCAACTTGTATCAGCCGCGACTCGTGGGCAGGCAGCACGTAGAGCAGGCCGTCGGGGCCGTAAGCGGCGTCGACCGGGTTCTCGAGGTCGGAAGCCAGCGCATCGACGCCCGGGGTGCTGTAGGCGTGGCCACCCTGGCCCACCAGCGTCACCAGTCGCCCCTCCTCGATGCGCCGCACGCGCATGTTGTTGTAGTCGACGATGAGCAGCCGACCGGCCGCGTCGAGCAACACCGCGCTCGGCAGGTACAACCAGGCGAGCGGCGCCGGGAGACCCTCGCCGTTGAAGCCGAGATCGCCGGTGCCCGCCACGGTGCAGATCGTCCCGGGCCCGCAGGGCTCGGGCTCGGCGCAGGCGAGAAGGGCGAGGACTACTTCCAGGCGACGCGGATCGCGTGGTTGTAGGTGTCGGCGATGTACACGTTGCCCGCCGTGTCGACGGCCACGCCGTAGGGCTTGTGGAGGCGGGCCTCGGCGGCCGGGCCGCCGTCGCCGGTGTAGTCGGGCTCGGTGCAGATGCCCGCGTGGGTGCGCATCGTGCCGTCGGGATCGACCACGCGCACGCAGGAGTTCTCGGTGTCGGCCACGTACAGCTCGCCCTCGGGACCGAGCGCGATGTCGGTGGGCGAGAACAGGCTGGCCTCCACGGCGGGGCCGCCGTCGCCCGAGAAGCCCGGCGTCCCGTTGCCCGCGTAAGTGTCGACGAGGCCGGTGGCGAGGTCGATCACCCGGATGCGCTGGTTGAGGGTGTCGGCCACGAACAAGCGCCCGTCGGGCGACATCTCCAGGCGACCGGCCGGCGCCGCCGCCTGCCCCTTGGGATTGGAGAACGAGGCCTCGCTCACCGGGCCGCCGTCGCCCCCGTAGCCAGCCTCGCCGGTGCCGCCGAAAGCGTGGATGATGCCGTCGGGCGTGACGGTGCGGATGCGCTGGTTCGCGGTGTCGGCGATGTAGATCACGCCGTCGGCGTCGACCACGGCACTGCTGGGGAGGTCGAGCTTGGCCACGAGCGCGTCGCCCTCGTCGCCGGCGTAGCTGCGCGTGCCGTCGCCCGCCACGAAGCTGATCTGTTGCGACTCCGGGTCGAAGCGTTCCACCCGGCTGTTGTGCCAGGCGGCCACGAGGATGGTGCCGTCGAGGTCCCAGGCCAGGCCGGTGGGATGGTTGAAGCTCGCCAACCGCGCGTCGCCCTCGGGGCCGTCGCCCAGGAGCCCGGTGCCCGCCACGGTGCGGATGGTGCCGTCGGCCTCCACGCAGCGGACGCGGTGGTTGTTCCAGTCGAGCAGGTACAGGCGCCCGTCGTCGGCGGTCAGCACGTCTTGTGGCGAGTAAAGGTAACTTTCCGTGGCCGGCACCTCCTCCTGCCCGAGGGCGGCGAGGCCATCCTTGCCCGCGAGGGTACAGAGGGTGCCCGACTCGGGCGCGCAGCCCTCCTCGGCGGTGTCGCCGCTCTCCCCCGCGCACCCCAGCAGCAGGGCGAGGATCATCGGGCCACGCGGCGGATGCGGTGATTGCCGCTGTCGGCGATGTAGAGGTTGCCGTCGAGGTCGAGCTCCACGCCCATCGGCGAGTACAGCTGCGCGCCCGTCGCGGGCCCGCCGTCGCCGTCGCTGCCCACCTCGCCGTTGCCGGCCGCGGTGTCGATCTCGAGGGTGGCAAGGTCGACGGCGCGAATCCGGCCGTTGTCGGTGTCGGCGATCCAGAGGAATCCGTCCTCCACCTCGATGTCCATCGGGTAGTTGAGCTGCGCCGCCCCCGCCGGCCCCCCGTCACCGGAGAAGCCGGCCACGCCGGTGCCGGCCACGGTGGTGATGATCCCCGTGTCGAGGTCGATGGCTCGCACCCGGTGGTTCTCCGGGTCGGCCACGTAGAGCAGGCGCCCGTCGAGGGCGAGCCCACCGCCGGCCCGGGGGTTGGTGTCGTTGGGGAATCCGAAGCTCGCCTCGGTGGCGAGGCCGCCGTCGCCACCCGAGCCCTTGACGCCGTTGCCGCCCACCGTCCGGATGGCGAAGTCGGCGTCGAGCGCGCGGACGCGCTCGTTGCGCATGTCGAGAATGTAGAGCGTGCCGTCGGACTCGTCGTACACCACCGACTTCGGCTGGTTGAACAGCGCGCCGTCGGCGGTGGGCTCGTCGTCGCCGGCGTAGCCGACACCGTCGCCACAGTGGACGTACACCAGGCCGGTGGCCGGGTTCCACGCGCGCAGCTTGTGGGTGTGCCAGGAAGCGTCGATGAAGGTGCCGTCGGGCAGGTACACGCCGTCGGTGGGGTGGTTGAGGTTGACGGTGGTGCCCGGCGCCCCGGGAGGCTCGCGGTCGGACAGGTCGGGCGGGCCATCGCCCACGAAGTCGGTGCCCATCACGGTGGTGACGGTGTCGTCGCTACCCACCACGCGCAGGCGATGGTTGTTCCAGTCGTGCACCACCGGGAGGCCGTAGGGGGAGAACTCGATGTCGATCGGCCAGTAGAACCAGCTCTCGCGCCGGTCGAGGCCCTCGCCGTTGTAGCCGGCCTGGTCGCCCCCGGCGTAGGTGCAGATGTTGCCCACGGCCGACTCGTCGCAAAGATCGGCCGCCGCCGTGTCTTCCGTCACCGGTGGACAGCCGAGCAGGACCAGGAAAAACATGCTCACTCCAGGACCGGCAGGTCGCGCGGGCCAGTATAGACGATCGCCCCCTGGATCAAGGGCGCGGCGGAGGTGTGGCCACCCACCGCCCACGTTCCCCCCTCGGGATCCACCCAGGCGGCGTGCAGGTCCTGGTAGGTAGGCTTCTCGCGGGCGTCGGCGACCCAGGCGTCGTCATCGCGGAAGTACACGCTACCGGTGGCGCCGACGGCCACGGGCTGCTCGCCGCCGTACACGCCGCTGAGGGCGGGCGCGAAGTCGGGGGTCTCGTCGGTCCAGGTCATGCCGGTGGACGAGAGAGCAAGGATCGTGCCGCTGGTGCTCCCGCCCACGGCGAGGCCGTCGTGCACCGTGAACAGGTTGGCGAAGCTCAGGGTATCGACGTGGGCCCAGGCGTCGCCGTCCCAGTGCATCGACACGCCGCCGGAACCCACCGCCCAGGCGTCGGTGGCCGAGGCGCCCCAGGCCTTGTACAGCGCGTACTGCGCCGCGACCTCCGGGGGGAGCGCGGCGAGCGACCAGTCGCGACCGTCGAAATAGTAGGCGGCGGCAGCATCGCTGGGCACATCGGTGTTCCCACCCACCACCCACGCGGTGCCGTCGCCGGGGCCCCACGCGCCGTAGAAGGTGAGCGCCTCGTCGAGCACCCACGACTCGAGTGTCGCGGTGGCCCGGTCGAGGCGAAACACGCGCCCCCCGGCGCCGGCCATCCAGACGCGGGCGGCGTCGCCCGACACCCACCACAGGTCGCCGCTGCCGAGCCCCTCGATGGGTGTCCACGCCACCCCGGCGAGGTGGTAGGCCATCGGCCCGGCGCCGGCGTCGGCCCCCACCACGTACACGTCGTCGGCGCTGTCGCCCCAGATCGAGGTGATGGCCCCGGGTAGGTTCTCGGCCACGTCTTGCCAGGGCGCGAGCGCCTCGGCGGTGTCGGCGGAGTCGGGCGGGTCGGCGCAGGCGAGCAGGAGCAGCACGGCGCCCAGCTTAGCCGCTGGATCTCGCGGGGTATACTGCCGCCATGCCCGCCACCGCGCGACAGCTCGTCAGCTATGCCGAGTACCTCGCCGCCGAGGAGCTATCGGCGACCAAGCACGAGTACATCGACGGGCAGGTGGTCGCGATGGCGGGCGGCACCATGGCGCACGCGACCCTGGTGGGCAACTGCTACGGCCTCGCGTTCACTGCGCTGGCCGGCCGTCCGTGCCGGCCCTACAACGAGAGTCAGCGTATCCGCATCCCCGCCACCGACCTTTCCACCTACCCCGACCTGTCGATCGTCTGCGGTCCCCGCCTGCCCGACGAGGCCGACCGTCACGCGGCCACCAACCCCACGGTGCTGGTCGAGGTGCTCTCGCCCGGCACGGCCGCCTACGACCGCGGCGAGAAGTTCGACCACTACAAGCAGCTGCCGAGCCTGCGCGAGTACGTGCTGGTAGAGTCCACCCGGGTACACGTCGACGTGTACAGCCTCGACGAGCGTGGCGAGTGGGTGCGCCGCGGCTACGGGCCGGGCAGCAGCGTGCCCCTGCCCTCGGTGGGGATCAGCGTCGACCTCGATGCGCTCTACGAGGGGTGGGAACCCGACGCCGACGCGCGACTGCCCACGCCCCCGCGAGCCTGAGCATGCGCCTCTTCATCGCCAACCGCGGCGAGATCGCGGTGCGCGTGGCCCGGGCGGCGCGAGAGATCGGCTGGTCGCCCCGGGGGGCGTGGACCGAGGTCGACGCCGGCGCCTTGCATCGCTCGGCGATGGACGAGTGCGCGCCGCTGGGCTCGCCGGATGGCTACCTGTCGGCGTCGCGACTGGTGGCGGCAGCGAAGTCCCTCGGTTGCGACGCGGTACACCCCGGGTACGGTTTCCTTGCCGAGAACGCGGACTTCGCGCAGGCGGTGATCGACGCCGGGCTCCTCTGGGTGGGCCCCG
>VGRQ01000394.1 GCA_016875315.1 Deltaproteobacteria bacterium
CGACGACTGCGACGGCGCCGAAGGCGCCGACGGCGATGGCGACGGCGTGGACGACGAGGCCCTCGGCGGCGAGGACTGCGACGACGCCGACCCGGGCGTGTTCCCCGGCGCCCGGGACTTCTGGGACGACGGGATCGACACCGACTGCGACGGTCTCGACAACCGGGTGCAGCCGCTCGCCGACGCCACCGTGAGCATCGTGGGCGTCGACGGCGCGCAGAGCCTCGTCGGCGAGTCCGTCAGCTTCTGCGATCTCGACGACGACGGCCTCGACGACCTCGTGGTGACCGCCCCCTTCGCCAGCAGCTACGCGGGACAGGTGGGCATCTGGTACGGCGACGCCAGCGCGAGCTGGAGCGCCGGGATGTCGATGTCCGACGCCGACAGCCTGCTCACCAGCAACGACCTCTTCCTCGGCTTTGGCCTGGCCTGTGCCGACGTCGATGGCGACGGGGTACACGACCTCGTCACCACCCGGGGCGAGATCAACGCCGGGAGCTACGGCTACGACACCGAGTACGAGATCCTCGTGTTCTTCGGCCCCGGCGGCAAGTGGAGCGCCAGCTTCGACGAGTCCGACGCGGGCGCGCGATTGCAGCGCGAGCTCGGGGTGGAAGACAACCTGCTCACTGTCTTCTCGGCCGGCTTCTTCGCCGCCGATCTCGACGGCGACGGCGCCGCCGAGATCATCATGTACGACGCCAAGGACAGTCGCGAGTCCGAGCCGACGGGCATGATCTACGTGGTGGCGGGCGGCCCGATGTCGGGCACGATGGATCTCATCGACGAGGCGGTGGCGGTGGTCGACCCGGGGCTCGACGCGGGGCTCGGGCGCATGCGCGTGCTCGACGACGTCGACGGCGACGGCGTGATCGACTGGTTCCTCGGCGCCACTGCCTTTGGCGACACCGGCGACAGCGCCGACAGTGGCACCGAGCCCCCGGGCCGCGCGTTCTGGGCGTCGACCACGATGGTCGACGCGGCCATCCAGGAGCTCTCCTGGGCCACCTGGGACGGCCGGCCCGGCGACATCTACGGCTGGGACGGCGTGACCCTCGACGACGGCACGGGACAGCTCGACGCCGCCGTGGTGGCCATCGGCTACGACGAGGGGCGCGGCGCCATCTACTTCTTCGACGGGATCCCCGCCGATGGCTCGCCCGGCGCCGCCGCCGCGAGCGTGGTGGGTAACGAGGCCAACGGCTACCTCGGCTGGGCGCTGGAGCCCCTGCCCGACCTCGACGGCGACGGGGTGGCCGACCTCATGGCCACCGAGATCTTCGCGGGCAGCGACGACGCGGGCAAGGTGTACGTGCTCGGCGGGGCGCAGGCACGCGCGGGCGACGGCAGCACCGACAGCGCCACCCTGCTGGCCTGGGGCGGCGAGGAGAGCACCGCCTACACCGGCCACGCCCTCGGGCACGGCGACGTCGACGGCGACGGGGTGGTCGATCTCGGCGTGGGCGCCTACGTGTTCCCCGACAGCAGCGGCAACACGGCCGGCAAGGCTTACGTGCTCATGGGGCGTTAGGCGCGGGGCCATGGCACGCACCTCCATCGACGGCGCCTCCGCGCTCCTCGCCCTCGGCGGCGCCGACCTCGGCGCCACCGATTTCCGTCCCCTCGACTTCGCCCAGATCACCACCTTCGCCGAGGCCACTGGCGACCACCAGTGGATCCACGTCGACAAGGCGCGCATCGCCAGGGAGTCGCCCTTCGGGGCGCCCATCGCCCACGGCTACCTCACCCTGGCGCTGGTGGCCGGGCAGTTCTTCGAGCTGCTGGAGCTCTCGGGCTTCCGCATGGTGATCAACTACGGGTGCAACAAGGTGCGCTTCCCGTCGCCGCTCAAGGAGGGGGCCAGCTGGCGCCTCGCGATGAAGCTCGGCACCGTCACCCAGCAGGGCGACTGGCTCGAGGCCCAGTTCATCGCCACCATCGAGATCCAGGGCTCGGCCAAGCCGGCCTGTGTCGCCGAGTGTATCTACCGCTTCCTGCCGGCCTAGCCCTTGCTGCTCGCCGCTCTCGCCGCCTGCATCTTCATCGACGACGCCGAGCACGCCGAGTTCCTCGCCACCCTCGGCGGCGAGGCCGACGCGGATGCCGACAGCGACAGCGACAGCGACAGCGACAGCGACACCGACACCGCCACGGACACCGGGCCCGAGGAGGCGCCCTGCCCGGCCGCCAGTCCCTGCACGATCTCGTCCATCGGCACCGGCTACTGGTCGGGCAGCTACGGGGCGGCCTTCGGCAGCACCGTGGCGGCGGCCGACCTCGATGACGACGGCCGGGCCGAGCTGCTCGCCTCGGCGGTGTCGCCCAGCGTGGAACTGTACGCCGTGGCGGTGACGGCGGGCGGCGTGGGCGAGTACCGGAGGCTCGGCGACATCGACTACGCGCGCCTCGACGCCTCGCCAGGCTACGCCTCGACGGCGCTCTCGGTCGTGGCCACCGGGCTGGCCGGGTCATCGCTCCTGCTGGTGGGCGACGCCACCTCCGGCGCGTCGGGGGTCGCGGCCGGCGGCGCCTGGCTCTTCGACGGCTTCGAGAACGGGGCCAACCTCGACGCGGGCTTCCTCGCGGGAGAGGCGGTCGGCGACCAGGCCGGCGCTGCCCTCGCTGCCCTCACCCTCGAGTCGGTCGAGTCGGTGGCGCTCGGCGCGCCTGGATTCGACGGCGCCTGCGGCACCGCCTACGTGGGGAGCTGGACCGTCGACGGTGGCGCCCCGGGCGCGGTGGTGGGCGACCTCGGCACGCTCTGGGCCAGCGGCGGCTGGCACAAGCTGGTGTCGGACTGCGTCTCGAGCGACCCGGACGCACGGCTCGGCAGCGCCGTGGCCCTCGGCGACTTCGACGGCAACGGCGTGGCCGACCTCGCCACCAGCGCGCCCTATCGCGAGGTGTCCGGCCAGTCGCGAGCCGGGTACGTGTACATCCTTCCCGACTACGCCTACACCGACAGCGTTCCCTACATCGACAACATGGTGTCGAGCGGCACGGCGGTGGGCCTGCCGGGTGCCATCGCCAACGACTACTTCGGCGCGTCGCTGGTGGCGCTCGACACCGACGGCAACGGCGACACCGACCTCGCCGTGGGCGCCTACGGCGTCGACGACCTGGGGAGCAACGTCGGGCGGGTGTACGTGTTCCTCGATCTTGCCAACGCCTCGGACTACGGCGAGGCCAACGATGCGAACGACAAGTTCACCGGCGCGCAGGACGAGGGCGCGCTTGGCGAGCGCATGGCCCCGGCGGGCGCGTCCGGGGCGCCGGGACTCGCGGTGTCCGACACCTACGGCGCCTGGTTCCTCCCCGGGGGGGAGGCACGCCTGAGCGCGACGGTCGACGAGGTGGCCGGGGCGCAGCGCTTCCTCCTCGGGGCGCTCGGCTCGCCGCTCTCGCTCGCCGGAGGCGACTTCGATGGCGACGGCGTGATCGACATGGCGGTGGGCACGCCTTCCGACGCCGGGCCCGATGGCGAGGCCACCGGCGCCGGCAGCGCCTGGGTGATCCTACTCGGTCAGTAGAGTCCGGGGATCACCTTGTAGGGCACGCGCCTGCGGTACTCGTCCCAGGACGCGCCGTACTTGTCGGCGCAGCGCGCGTCGTCGCGGCGGGCGCGGTCAAACAACAAGATGGTCAGGAAGACGACGTAGAACCAGGGCAGCGCGTGCCCGAAGCCCACGGGCAGGGTCCAGAAGAAGGCGCCGGCAATCTCGGGAAGGTAATGGAAGTGCCGCGCGAGGCCCCACCAGCCGGACACCAGCAACAAGTTTTCCTTCTTCTCGCCGTTTTCCGTGGTGTACGGGGCCACGATGAGCACCGGGGCGCGACCCCACACGGTGGTCTGTCCCCCGGTGGCCCGGACGCGCTGCCGGTCCGCGTCGGCGAGGTAGTTCATCGTGACACACGCGATGCCGACGAGGAGGAGCAGGGCGGCCAGCGGTACCCCGTAGTTGACGGGGTGTGTCACGAGGAACATCGTCGACTGCGTGTACACGCTCGGCACCCACACCAGGCAGCCCCAGCAGATGTAGAAGCCGGCGCGGTCGTGCATGATGTCGAGCGAGCGGAGGTAGCCGGTTTCCCACCAGAAGAACTTGGCCACGTAGAAGAGCTGGATGCCCACCGCCACCGCCATCCCGTCGGAGAGCCCGCCGCGGGCGGCCTGGGCGGCGGCGTAGTCGAGGCAGAGGATGGGCCAGATCATCATGCCGAAGCGACAGTTGGTGAACTGCTTGAGGTCGAAGCCGAGCACCCGGGGGTAGAGCTCGGTGCCCCAGTAGTAGTCGAACAGGGGATTGCCCGTGTGCCCGCTGTCGGTGGAGGAGGGGAACCAGCGGCCTTTCGCGTAGAGAAAGGCGCAGAACAACAGCGCGAAGAGGTTGAGCGCGCCGAGCATGTCGCCGAGGTGATCGTACAGCAGGCCCATGGGCAGCACGCCGCCCAGGGTGAGCGCGAACCAGAGCCCCACGGTGACGGCGAAGGCGAGGGGACCGTTGGCCTTGTAGACCGGCACGTTGCCGCGCGGCGTGATCGGCCCCTCCCAGCGGGCCCCGGGGAGCAGGCGCATGAAGGCGAGCTGCACGGCGGCGAAGGCGCCGAGGATGGTCCACGCCTCGGCCGAGCCCAGGGCGTGGGGCAACCAGATGGTGCCGAGCGTGGCGCCCACGCCCTCGCGGGCGAACATCTGGCCGAGCGCGAGCAACGAGCCGTCGAGCTGGGCGTGGGTGTACCAGAGCAGCAGGACGAAGGGCGGGCAGGCGGCCATGAGGCCGAGCGGGCCCAGCGTGTGGCGGGCGAAACGCAGGGAGGTGGACATCGCCCGGAGTCTACCGGAACTCAGCTTCCCCGGTAGGTCGAGTAACCGAAGGGCGACACCAGGAGCGGAACGTGATGGTGTCGCGACAGGTCGGCCACGTCGAAGACGATCTCGGCGTAAGGGAAGAAGCAGGGCTGTCCCCTGGCGGCGAAGTAAGGGCCCACGTCGAAGCGGATGCGCCAGCGCCCCGCGCCGAAGCGCCCCTCGGGCACCAGCCCCGGGCAGCGCCCGTCGGCGTTGGTGCGCCCCTCGGCCACCGTCTCCCACTCGCGCTCGAGCACCTCCACCACCAGCTGAACCCCCTCGGCGGGGCAGCCGTTGGCGGTGTCGAGGACGTGGGTGCTCAGGGAGGGAG
>VGRQ01000395.1 GCA_016875315.1 Deltaproteobacteria bacterium
CGCGTAGAGCACCTGGTTCGCCCGCGCGGGGGGCACGATGGCGGCGAGCTTCTCGCAGAGCTCCAGGGGTGACAATTCGATGGCCGACGGAAGATCCGCTCCGCGAGGGTGCGGGCGAGGGATGGCGGCGCGGTGGCGCCCGGGGCGGCGGGGCCGGGCACGAGGCACCGGCAGTCCAGGGGAACGGCGACGCGGCCCAACCCATCGGGGTGGTGTGCCGCAGGATCCGCCCTCTGCACCGCCGCCAGCCAATCCAAACGCTGCTCCGAGCGCAGCTCGCGCAACAACCCGCGGTTGGCACCCGCGACGAACACCGCGCCGGCCGGGCACGTCTCCCCGAAGGCGGTCTCGAAGAATCGCCCCGCGTCCACCCGTTCGAGCGGGCTCGGGTCGTTGAGGACGTGCAACCCAGGTTGTTCCAGGTCGTCGGAGGCGGGATAAGGCAGGACCGGGCTGCCGGTTGTCGCCCACCTGGCCTTGATGGCACGCATGATGTGGGACTTGCCGTCCCCGGCGTGCCCCACGAGCAGCGTCGCGCGGAGGTCCCTGCGCGTGATCGCCTCCGGCAGTCGGTCCGCGAGCGTGGGGATCGCGAGGTGGGCGTCGACCACCTCCGCGAACCGCTCGTCGTCGGCGTTGCCGCTCAGCAGGTCGTCGAGCCAGGCGGTCAAGGGTGCACGGGGGCTGCGGTCGCAGTGGAGGACGCGGCGCGCCGGGCCGTCTCCGCCACGACCGCGTCCGCGACCTTGTCCAGCAGATCGAAGATCAGCCCACACCACGCCGTAAAGCGAGCGTCGGAGTCAAAACGTGCCGCCCCGAAGGCCAGGTACCAGCCCTGCCCCGGGACCGGCAGCCGCTCCCATCCGACACCGAGCTTGACGCTCTCGGCGACGAACTTGTCTCCCAACGCCGCCAGTCCCAGAATCTCGCCCCCACAACGGGTCGGCGCGCTGTAGGCGCCGGAGACGAGCGTGATGCGCAGCGCCTGGGACAACGACAAGATGGTCGGAGTCTTGCCACTGATGGTCATGAACACGTTGAGCGTGCTGTGGCTCTGGCCGTGGTTCAGCTGACCGATCCACCGGGCATTGCCCCGCCGTCGGAGGGCGATCCTGTCCACCAGGTCGAGAAAACGTCCCGCGGCGTTCGGGTCCTTCTTCTGCACCGCCGCGATGAACCGGTCGCGCCCGGTGCTCCCGGGCGTCACTTCGCTGCCCTCGGTCGACGTAGGCGCCACACGGGTGAGCGAGAGCCCGGTGGCCCAGCTCAGCAGGTGATCCAGTCGCTTGGGGTCCACGACGGATTCCGCGCCGAGGAGGCCGCACAGCAGGTCCACGAACTCACTGAGCTGCTCGATCTCGCGGTTCTGGGTCCACACCCCGTCCTTCGGGGCAGGGTGGGCATCGCGCAAGAGCGTGATCAGCGTGTCCTCGTCGTCGGCGGGGGCGTCCGGATCCGGGTTCTCCCCGAGTTCCCGCAGCCGCGTCAAGACCTCGCCGAGCTCCACGGCGTCCTTGATGTTGCTCACGTAGTCGGCCACGGTCGGCCAACGCGTCTGCATGGCGACGAGCCCGGCGAGGCTCGCCGCGGCGAGAGGGTCGCCCCACACCTGCTCACGCCCCCCCGACGATCCTGCATCCGGGCCATCACTCGCGCGCACGCAGGACATCAGGTCCAGGACGTTGAGAAATCGTTTGAACCCGCGGGGGTTGGTGCCTGTGGCGATCTGCACCATCGGCGCCAGCTCCTTCGCGAGCGAGGCCGCCTTGGCGCGGGGGGTGATCTTGCCCTCGAGGTAGTCGGCCAGCAGCCCACGGACCTCGTAGCGGTGCGTGGGCATGCGGAACGGCACCTGGATGATCTTGTCGAAAAAGGCCCGGACCTTCTCGGGGTCGCGGATGCCGAACTTTCCCTCCACCCCGAGCCGGACCACCTCGTAGTCGCACGCGATCACAAACACGCAGTGCTGCACGTCGAGGAAATTCTTCAGCACTTCGAGCAGGGTGACAGCGCGCTCGGGCCGGATGCGATCGAGGTCATCCACGAAGATCACGAAGCGCCCAGGCGGCGCCTTGGGCTTGCCATCCTTGGGGATGGCCACCGTCCCGACCATCGTGGCGAACATCGTGCGCAGGTTCTGGAGACCGGCGGCCGCCGCCTGCGGTGGCGCCGCTTGGCCCGCCAGTCGCTGGCCGAGGGCGGACACCATCTCGCCCCCGTCCACCCCTGGCACGAGGCCGACCACGCCGGCCGCGACAGCGCGGGTCATCGAGGGTTGGCTAAGGCGTTGCCCGATGTCCCGCAGCCAACTCCCGGTGCGGACCACGGCGCCGTTGTCCTCATGCTCCCGCACCACCTGATCCGCCAGCGTGGAGATGAGCTGCAGGCCGAGGGTGTCGTCGTCGCCAAGCGCGCCGTACTGCCAAGTCTCGAAGGTGTGCAGATGTATGACGCCCGCGCGCTCCCCTTCACGGTGCCGCAGCGCTCCACGCACCATGTTCATCAGGCTGGTCTTCCCCGAGCCCCACTCCCCCTGGATGCCGATCGTCATCGGTGTGTCGCAGTTGCGCACGAAGCTCGCCAGCGCCCGGGCGTAGGTGTCCAGACCGAGCTGGTCCGCCTGATCGCCGTCAGGAGAGAACGGAAGATCGGAGCGGCCGAGTCTCATGCGCCGCACCTAGCCGGGTGGGACGGGCCGTGCGAACGCCGTGTGGGGAGACCGCTGGAGCGGCGACACCCAGCACCCCCTCAAGGCGCGGCTGGTGACAGGCGGCGTCTTCGCCGGCGGGCGACACCCACCGCCTTCACCGTGACGCGGAGGTTCGAGGACGGGACGGCGGCGCTCTCGTTCACCATGGAGGAGTTGATCACGTGCCTGGTGGCGCTCGTCCCCCTGCCGCATGCGAACACGATCGTCTACCGGGGAGTCTTCGCCGGGAACGCTTCGCTGCGGGCGGCCGTCGCCGGACAGGCACCAGCGAAGCTGGGGGCGGCGATCCCGTTCCTGCCGCCGCATGGTTGCCGTATGGCATGGGAGAACCCGGCATTGGTGCTTGGGCCGCGGGCGCCAAAGCACCGGAGGGGGAATGGCGGGAGGCGAGAGATGGCGCTCCTCTTGCAGGTGTAGCGGCGGGCTGACGCCTCCGACGCTGTCCGAAGTCCAGGATCGGCGTTCGGGCGAGATCCTTGGCGGCGATCCCCAGAGCGCGACGAGGCGCAGGCCCGAGCAGAAGCCCCGGATGGCGCCGCCAGCTGGCCGGCACCGCCCCCCCTCCCGCGCGCGCCGCGGCACCGACTTCCGGTATACCTCTCCCGAACCCTCCGCCCACGGGGTCGCCCACCACATCGCGCACATGGTGTCAGGCCTGCGAAGCCCGCTGCGAACACCGCGCACCTCGGATCAGGCCGACCGTCGGCTACGCTCGCTCCATGACGCTCACCCAGTGCAAGGCGGTGGTCCTCCATGGCCGGGACGAGACCGGCAACCGCGCCGGCCTCATCCCCCCTCGACGCTGCAATCGTCCCGCGACCGCCGGCGACTACTGCGTGGTGCACGTCCGCCAGGCGGAGATGCAGGACCTGTTGAAGGAATGCCTCCACCCGTCGTGGGAGGCCCGCGTCCAGCTCTGGGAAGACCGAAAGCGCCGCGACGCCGAGAAGGAGGGGCAGCGGATCAGTCGAGGACTGGCCACGTTCACGCGCCGGGCGCGCATGCCGGACTTGTCCGTGTTCTTCGCCACCCACGCGAGCGAGATCGCGCAGCGGTGGGCGGCCGGGTAGCGTGCGCGGGCTGCCGGAGGGCTGTCGGACGCCAGCCACGCGCGGGGATAGGGCAGGAAGATGACGAACACGACGAATCCCGTGAACCGGGTCCTGTGGTTGGCGTCGAAGGCGTCGCACCAGCCGATCATCGAGGAGATCGATGCCACCACGGAGGCCCTCGTCGCCTGGGTCTACGAGAACGTGGTCGGACACGACTGCCTCCCGCGGGAGCTGCCACCTGAGCTCGCCGGTCTTGCTGCGCGGCTGCGCGCCGCCAACGCCGCCCACCGGGCCATCGTCGAGGAGACCGCCGACTTCGAGGCCATGCTGTTCTACAAGGGGATGGGCGTCAAGGCCCTGGGCGTCGAGCCGGTTCTCACGCTGGAGGAGTTCTACCTGTTCCGAGCAAGAGGCCTCATCGACTACCCCGGTGACCCGGAGTATTCCACATACTTGGCCCAACATCGCCCGGCCCCGCCGCAGGAGTAGCGCACAGGCTACCACCTCGCGCCGCCCGACCGCCCCAGGGCCTCGCGCTTCGGCCCCGGGGGGACCGTCCTCCATTCTCCGGCTTACCCGTGCTTCTCGGCCCCTAGATGCCGACCGTTGGCTGCGCGCGCGGTACACTCCCGCGCCCACCATGCCCCTCGACCTCGACCACCTCCTTCGCCTCCGTCTCGCCGTCGCCCGCTTCGGCGAGATGGACGCCGCACAGTGGTGGAACACCAAGGGCGTGCTCGGCCGCCTCGGCGCGATGGCGTGGCCCCGGAACTTCCCGCGCACGCACGCCTTCGCGCGCGCTCGCACCGTGTTCACGGTCGCCCGCGCCCGCTGCGACGAGGTATTCAACCCGCCCGGCTGCATCACCCTCTGGAAGTTGCCGACGGAGGTCGAGGACGCCTTCGAGACGCGATGGCAGGAATGGCTCGACGAGCCCGCGCCGTGGTTGCCGTTCTTCGACCGGATCAACGCGGCGCCGACCGGCGAGCTCATCCCCTACCTGACCGATCTCGGGCTGACCGGCGCCCACGCGGATCGGTTCGGCACGCTGCGCCGCTCGCCCGACGGGCGAGGCGTTCCGCTCCCTGGCGTCGCCACGCTCGACGAAGCTTCGCTCACGTTGCTCGCCGCGGGCTTCGGTCGAGGCGGCCCCCGCGACCTCGTCGTACCCTACGCCCGGGTGGACGAATGAGTGTGGCTTCCCGCGCTGGCGTGGTGTCGTCGTTCACGCTCATCAAGGGCGCGATGATCGACGAGACCTGGACTGCGTTCCGGACCTGGGAGCACGACGAGACTCCAAGGAAGAACCTGGAGCGTATCTGCGCGGACAACCCGTTCAGCGCGAGCGTGAACTGGCGGCGGGACATCCGGAAGGTGCTCAACCGCCGCATCGACCCGAACCGCGACGCCCCCCA
>VGRQ01000396.1 GCA_016875315.1 Deltaproteobacteria bacterium
GGCCACGGAGACCCATCGACGGGCGTGGCGGCCTGCGACCCACCCGCCGGTCACGTGGCGACCAGCGACGATTGCAACGATTCCGACGCCGCGATCAACCCCTCCGCGGTGGAGGTGTGCCACGATGGAGTCGACAATGACTGCGACGGGGTTGCCGCCCTGTCCTGTTTCCCACCGTCAGGCACACTGCCCGACAGGGCCGAGCTCTTCCCGGGCGTGGCGAGCGGTGATTATGCCGGCGCGGTGGCCGGCCTCGGCGACGTCAACGGAGATGGCTGGGACGACCTCGCGGTGGGTGCCTACGGCAACGACGACGAGGGCGCCGACGCCGGGGCCGCCTACCTCATCCTCGGGCGCGCCGACCTCACCGGACGCTCCCTCGCGGGCGCAGACGCGACGTACACCGGCGCGGCGGCGGGCGACCACGCCTACTACGTGGCCGGCCCCGGCGATGTCGATGGCGACGGGCTCGACGACCTCGTCGTCGGCTCACCCACCGCACGCGACACCGAGGGGACCGTTGCGCTGCTGCTCGGGCGCACGGCCCCCGTCGACACGTCGCTGCGCGCGGCCGACGCGACGATTGTCGGCACGCGCGCCTCCGAGTGGGTGGGCGACGCCATCGACGGGCTGGGCGATTTCAACGGCGATGGATTTGCAGACTATGTCGTTGGAAGCTATCACGACGCGGACACTCTCGACGACGGTGGCGCCGCCTATGTCGTGCTCGGCTCCGCCACCCCAAGCGAGGGAGAGTTGCCCGACGTCGGCATCGCGTTCGCAGGCAAGGGCGCCAACTACAGCACGGCGACCCGGGTGGCCGGCGTCGGCGACGTGAACGGTGACGGCCTGGCCGACGTGGCGGTGAGTTCGCTCGCTGGCATGGGCCCTCGTCTCGTTGCCACCGAGGCCTGCCTCGTCCTCGGGTTGAGCGTGCCCGAGCCCCGGCCGCTCGTCGAGGCCGACGCCACCTTCACGGGGGTCGCTTCCGACGGCGCTATCACCGACATCGCCGCCGCTGGCGACGTGAACGGCGACGGCCTCGGCGACTTGCTCATCGGGATGCCCTTCGCGAACCGTGGGGCGCCCTGGGCCGGCGCTGCCTACCTCGTGCTGGGGTCGGCAACGCCCAGCTCCTCGACTCTCGGCGAGGTCGGTGCCATCTTCGCCGGGGAGGGACAGGGCGACGCGGCGGGGTACGCGGTCAGCACGGCGGGCGACATCGACGCGGACGGTCTCGACGACCTCGTCGTCGGCGCCCCGTGGCACGAAAACGGCGACGGGACGGTGGGCGCGATCTACCTGGTCCGGGGCGCGCCGGTGGTGCCCAGCGGGTCGCTGGCGCTGGCGCGCGCGGTCTACCGACCGGGCACGGGACTGGTGGGAAACGGACTATCGGCGGCGGGCGACGCCAACGGCGACGGGTATGGCGACACCCTGATCGCCAGCCTCAACGACGACTCGGGCGGAAGGGATGCGGGCGCGGCTTTCCTCCTGTTCGGCGGGGGCTGAGCCCACGGGAGAAAGCCCCCCCCGACTCTCGCCGAGGGGGGCAGGGACTACTCGCGGGCGAGCGCGATCGCCTGGACGAGGTCGGTCGACCCCACCAGCGTGACGCGCTCCACCTTGCCGGCGATCTCCGCGATCTGCTCGAGTTCCTTGAGCCGCATGAGAACGGGGTTCTCCTGCAAGAGCTTGGCGGTGTTGAGCAGCTGGCGGGTGGCCGCCGTTTCCTCGCGACGCTTGATCGACAGGGCCTCGGCTTCCTTGCGGGCCAGGGTCACCCGGTTGAACAGCTCCTTCACCTCGCCGGCGAGGATCACGTCGCGCACCGCCGCCGATTCCACCGCGAGACCCACCGGGGGGAGCTTCTTCGCCACGAGGGCGAGCAGCTCGGCCGAGAGGGCGTCGCGATCGGCCAGCAGCGTGTCGAGCTCGCGCCCGGCCACCACCTCGCGCAGCGCGGCGTGAACGGCGGCGTGGAGGAGGTTGAGGTGATCGGACTCGAACACGGCGCGGAGCGGGTCGACGAAGCGGTAGCTGACACCCGGCTTCACGCGGACGGGCACCTGGTCGCGGGTGAGCAGGTCCTGGGGCGCGAGCTCCAGCGTGTGGAGCGCGAGCGGGACGATGCGCACCGCGTAGGGCGAGCCGTTAAAGATCCGGTAGCGACCGGGCGCGAGCAGGCGGACCGGCTGGGCGAGCCGAGTGAGCACGGCGGCCTGGCCCTCGCCCACGGCGAACTCGGTGACACCGGCGGTGGCCGGGAGCACGTCGTTGGCCGCGAGGGGGACAGGCTCGTCGCGCAGGTCGGCGCGGATCAGCTCGAGCTGGCCGGCGCCGTCGAAGTGACGGTACCGGCCGGGCCCGAGCAAGGCCGCGAAGACCCCGCCCACGTAGGCGAGCACGCGCTCGTTGGGCGCGACGAGGATGTTGGAAACACCCTCGACGCCCTCGGGCAGCTCGTCGCCGGCGGCGACCGCCTGGGGGGCGGCGCCGAGCTTGTACACGACGCGCTCCACCATGGCGAAGCCGGTGTAGACGGTGTGGCGGCCGGGGCCGAACAGGCCGGCGAAGGCGCCGTCGCGGTAGAGCGCGACGCGCTGGTTGCGGGGGACGGAAACGATGGTGAACATGACAGGCTCCTCGTGACAACGACAAGGGGGGGCCTCCCCCCGTCCGGTTGCCCGCGCCTGCCCGCGGCCGCGGTCGGGACACGAGGTCCCCGCGGACAAGCGACAGCACGCGTGGCGCGCACACGTCCCCGGGGGGACGAGGTGCGCGCCTGGCCCCGGGAGGGGTTCAGCCGTGGTTCTGCTTCCGAGGCAGTGTGACTGGGTATCAGCCAGTGGCGGCAAACCGACGCTCTACCATTGAGCTACGCCCCCTCTCGGGGACGATGGGAATCGAACCCACGACATCCGGACTAAACGCACCCCCCATCCTCGGCGAACGACACGCGGGACAGCCAACGGGAAAACCCAGCCGCCGCTCTTCGCCGCGCCCGGGTTGGCGCGCGCCGAGGCATGTGTAGGCGCGCGGGGGCGGGGCGTCAAGGGGTGACAACCAGGACCAGCACGAGCGCGGCGACGACGACGGCGACATCGACATCGACAGCGACAACGACAGCGACAGGATCCCCGCCGCCTCACCTCCGCCGAAACACCCGCTCGTCCACCCGCTCCCACCCGTCCACGTTCCAGTCCTCGGCGCGCACCGTCCCGTTGTCGAACGCCGGTGGCGCCACCAGCGCCCAGTCGATGCCGTAGCGGTCCGCCAGCTCGGCGAGGCCCTGCCCCCGCGCCATGATGATCCCCGGCCGCCCGCAACGCGCCGCCACGCCGATGGGGTCGTAGGACATGACCGGGAGGCCACTGGGGACTTGTTCCAGGTATCCACAATCGTCGAGGTGCCAGCTCGTCGCGCTCGCGTACAGGCGACCGGCATAGACGCTGCCCGCGAGCACGCCCGCCATCAACAGGCCCGGCAAGAACGCGGGATGGTAACGACGGGTCAGTCGCGAGGCGCCCACGGCCGCCAGCGCGCAGGCGGGGACGAACAGCGCCGCGTCGCTCCGGTACACCGTCCCCTCGCGCGCCATCGCCGGGGCGAGCAGGTACACCACCGGCGGGAACACCACCGCGTAGGCGACGATCGGCCACAGGCCCCGGTCTGCCGAGCGTCGCGCCAGCGTGATGGCGGCGAAGCCGGGAATGAGCACCATGCCCGCGATGAGCCCCACGGTGAGCACGCTCCCCGCCTGCTCGCCCAGCACGCCGAGTCGCGCGCCCAGCGTGACCCCGCTCGGCGCCGGGAGCGAGATCACGTCCTGGAGCACCAGGCTCTCCGCCACCCGTGCCCGCAGGTCGATCCAGCCTTGCCCGGCCACGAGGTAACCCCGGGCGTACCACGCGACCGTGGCCCCCACGCCGGCGAGGGCTACGCGCCAGCCGCCGAGCGCCGGCCAAGCCAAGGCCGCCGCCAGCCCCAGCAAGAAGCCGTCTCCCCGGGTGAGCGCCACCGCCATCGCCAGCGGCACCGCCACCGCCTGCCGCCGCGAGGCGGCGAGCAGCAAGGCACCGCCGAGCAAGCCGTAGAGCGCGATGCTGTCGGGGGTGGTGATGGTCCGGGTGTAGCCGGCGGCCGTGGCGGCGAGGAGCCCCGCCACCCAGCCCTCCGCCTCGGTGGCGTCGAGCCGCCGCGCCCAGGCCCAGGCCAGGGGCGCCCAGCACGCGGCGAGCACCACCGAGCAGAGCTGCGCCGCCGGCCAGTCGTCGGTGGCCGCCCCCACGAAGGGGACCAGCACCCGGCTCGGCAGCGGCATCCAGTGCAAGTCGGCCGGGTGACGCAGGCTCGGCGGGAGCCAGCCGAGGTTCCACACGGCCTCGGTGACGGCGCCGTCGCCGGCCGCGAGGTGGCGCGCCACCTCCAGGTAGTAGGCCGGGTCCCAGTCGGCGGGCGAGGGCACCGTGCTCGCCCAGTAGAAGTGCCACGCGAGCGCGGCGAGGAAACACAGGACCGGCGGTCGCGTCAGAGCCCGACCCACACCGTCTTGCCCTCGGTGTACTCGTCGAGCACCGCGCGGCCGTTCTCACGCCCGAAACCCGATTGTTTCACGCCGCCGTAGGGCGCCGCCGCGTCGAAACGATTGTAGGTGTTGATCCACACCGTCCCCGCGTGGATGCGCGCGGCGAGGTGATGCGCCTTGCCGATGTCGCGGGTCCAGATGCCGGCGGCCAGGCCGAACTCGGTGGCGTTGGCCACGCGCGCGCACTCGTCGAGGTCGTCGAACGACAACACCGACAACACCGGCCCGAAGATCTCCTCGCGGGCGATGGTCATCTCGGTGGTGACCCCCCGGAAAACCGTGGGCGGCACGAAGTGGCCGGGGCCGGGGTGCTCACCCCCCGCCACGCGATCGGCCCCCTCGGCGAGGCCTCTCGCCACGTAGGACTCCACGCGCGCCTTGTGCGCCGCGCTCACCAGCGGGCCCACCTGGGTGGCGCGGTCGAGCGGGGAGCCCACCACCAGCGACTTCGCGCCGGCGTTCACGATGTCGACCACCTCGTCGAGCACCTTGCGCTCCACCACCAGCCGGCTGCCCGACGTGCAGAGCTCGCCCTGGTTGTAGAAGGCTGCCGACACCGCCGCCGTGGCCGCCGCCTTCACGTCGG
>VGRQ01000397.1 GCA_016875315.1 Deltaproteobacteria bacterium
AGGCGCCGTTCGCGCCGCCGCCCGCCAGCCTGCCACCGCCCGAGCCCGCCGCCGACAGCGGCCAGTCGCTGGTCAGCGAGGCGCCCAGGCGCAAACAGGGCACCGTCGCCCTGATGGCGGGGGGTATCGCCGGCCTCATCGGCCTTGGCGGCGTTGCCGCGCTCGCCCTCGGCGCCGCCTGGGTGAGCGGGGTGCTCAACCCCGCCGAGCCCGAGCTGACCGAGGCGATCGTGGACGAGGCGGCCAGCCCGGGAACCGACCCGGCCGCGGTCGCCGGGACGGCGACCACCACCGCCAGCGGTGACGACGCTGCCCCGCCGCCGGCGGCAGATCCCGTCGAGGCCGCCGCCCCTCCCGCCACGAAGTCGTCGCGGAAGAGCACCGCCAGCGAGCCCGACGCTCCGGTGCGGATCGCGCCGAGCGCCACCCCGGCGCCGGGGCCCGAGCCGGCTTCCAGCGGGGACGGAACCTCGACCGCTGCGCCCGCTGCCGCCCCCGGGGCCACGCCGGCCGCCGAGCCGACGCCGTCCACGGCCGCAGTGGAGACCGCGCCCGCCGAGCGCAAGACGCGCACCATCACCGTGGCTGCCGACGTCATCGGGCTCCCCGTGCTCGTCGACGGGCAGAAGAAGGGCGTCACGCCCTTGAAGAACCTCACGCTCAGCTACGGCTTTCACAACGTGCAGGTCGACACGGCGGCCTACAGCGCCGATATCAACGCGAACACCGCGGGCACGCTACGCTACAACAGCGCCCTGAAGAAGTGGGAGTGGCTCCAATGATTCTACTCGTGTCACTCGCGATGGCCGAGTGTCCCCCCGTGGCCGGCCCGCTCGAGGCGGCCACCGTCGATCTCGCCAGCGGACGCAGCGCGGCGGCAAATCTCGCGGCGGCGGAGAGCGCCTTCGCCTGCGAGCGGGCCGAGCCGAGCGATCTCGCCCGCTTCTTGCTCGTCACCGGCGCGGCGAAGTTCCTCGATGGCGACCGCAGCGCCGCCGACCCCTACTTCGCCGCCGCCGCGCTGGCCGACCCCGCCTACTTCGACGACCGCCTCGGCCCCGAGATCCGCTCGGCCTGGACCAGTGCCAAGCTGGGCGACGCCGGGCGCATCACCGTCAACAAGCCGGTTTACGTCGACGGCAAGTCCGTGCGGAAGTTCCCGCGCACCGTCGACAGTGGTCCCCACCTGCTCCAGTCTCCTCCCGACGGGTGGGCGAAGCTGGTGTACGTGCCGCCCTCCGAGGACATCAACGTCGAAGTCCCGGCGGGGAGCGCCGCCTCCGCCACCGCGCGGTCGCGACACTCGCCCGGGTGGCTGATCGTGGCGGGCGTCGCGGCCGCCGGGGCCGGGGGCTGCGCCTACGGCGCCACGACGCAAGACGCGGTCATGGAAGGCGCCGTCACCGGCGACGAGGTGGAGTCAGCCTACGGGCTGCAGCGTGGGCTCGCCTACTCCGCCGCCGGGCTCGGCCTGGTGGCCGTCACCAGCGGCGTGTTCTACTTCGTCTTCTAGGCCCCGTAGCTCCACACGCGCAAGCGGAAGTCCTCGGTCAAGGCCACGATCGCGCGGTCGGGCACCTCCTCCCAGCGATCCTCGTCGCCGATGCGCTCGCTCGCCACCAGGAGGTGATTCACCCGCTCGTGGGGACGGGCATCGAGCAGGCAGGGCTTGTCGCGCTCGGCACAGGTTTCGCTGTCGCGACAGCGGGACTTCTGCGTGGCAAAGTACAGCTCACGGCCGTCACGGTGGGCAACGAAAGCGCGCCCGTTCGTGAGGAGGAAGTTCACCACCGGGCGCCGGGCTCCGGTCTCCGCCGACCAGCGCCGCAGGCTCTCCATGGCGCTGACGATCGCGCCCGCGAGCGGGTCGATCATCACCGGCGCCCGCCCCTCGGCGTCGATGCCCGCGTCGGCGAGCCGCCCGAGCAAGAAGAAGAACAACAGCTCGGTGTCGGTGCTGCCCAGCCGCCGAGACAGCAGCTCCGCGGGCGTGGCCTCGCGCATGCGCGCCTCGATCCGGTCGAAGTCGAAGACCGTGCCGTTGTGGGCGAAGATCCAGCGGCCGTTGCGAAAGGGATGCGTGTTGAGCGGCCCCACCTCGCCCACCGTCGCCCGGCGCACGTGGGCCACGAGCGTGTGGCTGGCGAGCTGGTCGGCGGCGCGACGGAAACTCTCGCACTCCGCCGCCGCCGTCTCGCTCTTGATCACGTAGGCGTCGCCGGACTGGAAGTAGCCGATGCCCCAGCCATGGGGGTGCTCCCGCGCCTGCTCCGCCACCGAGTTGTGAGCGGCGATGAGCGACCGGTGAGCGCGTGAGACCACTGCCGACCGGAAGCCGAAGAGCCTGCACATGCGGGGCGCAGTCTATCCCCGGGTGATAGCAGCCGGCCGCGGGAGGCGTCCCCTGTTCGACCTTGGCCTCGGCGAGATCCTACTGATCGGGGTGGTGATCCTCGTCTTCGTGGGCCCGGATCGCATCCCCGAGCTGATGTCGGTGGCTGGCCGCTACTACGCGAAGCTGCGGCGCCTCAGCGACGACCTCCGGCGCGCCTTCAACGCGGAGGTCGCCCGCGTGGAGGCCGACAAGCGCCGTGACGAGCTCGAGGGGCGGCGCAAGGACGCCGAGGCCAAGCTTGCAGCCCAGCGCGCGGAGCGCGAGGCCAACGCGCGGGCCGCCGCCGAGCAGGAGAGCGCCAACCCGTCGCGACCGATGCCCGAGGGGGCGGTGAGCCGCGACCCGGCGGGACCGGCCCCCGAGTCGCCGAACCCACTCGTGCCGGCCACGCCGGACCCGCCGCCGGCGCGCGACGAATGACCTACAACCCCGACGAGTACCGGATGCCCATCCTGGAGCACCTGCGGGAGTTCCGGTCGCGCATCATCGTCTGCCTCTGGGCGCTCATCCTAAGTTTTTTCCTTGCCTTCTTCTTTGCCAACGAGCTGTTCGGCTTCCTCGCGGCGCCGATGAACGAGGCGTTGAAGGCCACCGACGGCGGTACTCTCGCCGTGACCGAGGCCATGGAGGGCTTCATGGTGCAGATGAAGGTCGCGGCGATGACCGCCATCTTCATCTCGATGCCTGTGCTCACCTACCAGTCCTGGCGCTTCATCGCCCCGGCGCTCTACGACCAGGAAAAGCGCTGGGCCGTGCCGCTCATGGTGGCGTCGACCTCGCTGTTCCTCGCCGGGGCCGCCTTCGCCTACTTCGTGGTCTTTCGCCTCGGTTTCCCGGTGTTCCTGGAGATGAACGGCGAGGACGTCAAGGCGGTGCTCTCCATCCAGAGCTACCTGAGCTTCGCCACCACCCTGCTCATCGCCTTCGGCGCCGCGTTCCAGCTCCCCGTGGTCATCTACTTCCTCGCGCGCATCGGGGTGATCGACCACCTCGATCTCATCCGGGGCTTCCGCTACAGCGTCGTCATCATCTTCGTGGTGGCCGCCGTCCTGACGCCGCCCGACGTTCTGTCCCAGGTGCTGATGGCCGGCCCGCTGCTCGTGCTGTACGGCATCGGGATCGGCGTGGCCCGCATCGCGACGACCAAGCGGCGCGATTAGGAGGGATCGATGTCGTCGCTTGTCGATCGCTTCTGCCCCAACGTGCACGACGCGCCGATCACGGCCGCCGCGTACGACCCGTGGAGCGGCGTGCTCGCCACGGCCGACGCCTCGGGGATGGTCGCCGTCAAGCGCGCGGGCGAGAACGCCCCCGGCCTGAAGTGGCGCCCCGGCGCGGCCGTCACCGGCTCGCTGGCGCTCGTCCGGGGCGGCTCGTTGCTCGCCATCGGCGACGACGACGGCACCATCCGCGTGGTCCGCACCGACACCGGCGACGTGGAGTTCGAGGAGGTGCGCGACGGCGCGCGCGGCCGGGTTCGCGCGATGCGCGGCGTGGCCGTGTCGCCCGAGGGGGCGCGGGTGGCCTCCATCGCCGTCGACGGTCTCCTCCGCATCTGGGACATCGCCAACGCCCGCCGCGAGGTGGCCTGGCAGGGCTTCGGCGGCCTGTCGGTGGAGTTCGACGCGCACGGCCAGCGCGTGCTCTGCCTCGACGCCGACGGGCAACCGCGGCTGGTCGACCTGATCTCCCACCAGGGCCTCCCCATGGACCGGCTCCAGGTGCCCGCCGATCGCGCCACCTTCTCGCTCGACGGCACCCTGGTCATCACCGTGGGCGCCAGCGGCATCGCGCTCCTGCAAGTGGTCGACGGGCGCCTCGTCAACAGCTTCGCCACCAAGGGCGGCACCGGCATCCTCGGCCTGGTCCAGCGGCCCGACGGCAAGCAGATCGGCGCCATCTCCACCCGCTCGGTCCACATCTTCTCGATGCCCGAGCTCAAGCCGGTGGAGAGCGTGCGCCACGGCGCGCCCGACCCGAGCGGCGCGGCCTGGTGGGGACAGGAGGGCCTCCGCGTGGGCGGTAGCGACGGCCTCGGCCACGGCGGCGACCAGGGGGGCGTGGGCCCGGTGACGGCGGTGGGCGGCTTCGCCGACACGCGCCTCGCGGCGCACGGTGACCGGGTGTGCGTGTGGACGCAGAACCGGCGGGGGGCCACCCTCGACGTCGGGAGCCCCGTGCGCGAGGTCCACGTGGATCGCGAGGGGCGCAACGTGCTGGTCGCGCCGCGCGACGGCCCCCTCAAGCTCTTCGACGCCCGCTCGGGCAAGGTCGTCTTCGATGCCGGGCCGGAAACCAGCGGGGCCACCGAGGTGGCGGTGGGCGGCACGGTGGTGGCCGCGCTCCTCCGCGGCGGCGGCCTCCGGTGGTGGGACCTCGGGCGCAACCGCGCCTGGGAGCTCGGCTGGCCGCTCGGCATGGCCCTGTCCCACGGTGGCACCTGGCTCGCGCTCATCACTCCCGCCGGTCGCGTCAAGATCGTCGAGCCCTCGAGCGGGAAAGACGCGGTGCCGGCGCCCACACCCAGCGCCGAGGTGCCCATCCGGCTGGCGGCCTTCGTCAACCGGCGTCCCGACCTCCTCGTGCTCGACGCGGAGAACGTGCTCGCCCACTACGACCTCGCGCGCTCGGCTCGCGACGGTCAACCCGCGTCGGCTCGCGACGTCCTGCAGTTTGGCGCCGAGCCCGATCGCATCTGGGGCATCACCGGCGGGCAGTACGCCGCCATCCGCATCCCCGACGGCGCCTCGTCGACCATCATGTTCGTCGACATCC
>VGRQ01000398.1 GCA_016875315.1 Deltaproteobacteria bacterium
GACCGGCGTCGCGACAGGCGGGATCGAGGCGCTGGCGGAGCGGCTCCCGGCGGGCGTGTCGGTGGTGGTGCCCCCGGGGACGAAGCAGGGCGAGTGCTGGCTGCGCTTCGACACGCCGTCGGGGGTGGCGTGGCTGGTGACCGACGCCTTCTTCAACGTGTCGCCGGTGCCGCAGAACCCCTTCGGCTGGTTCTTGTGGATCACGCGGGGGGCGCCGGGGCTGCGCATCGGAGGCACCTTCCTCGCGGTGGGCCTGGCGAATCGTGGCGAGTACCACTCGTGGCTCGCCGACCAGTTGCCGGTCGACCGGCCCACGACGTTGCTGACCGGGCACGGCGAGGTGGCGCACGGCCCGGAGCTGTGGCGAACGCTAGGGGAGATCACCCGGCGGCGGCTGGGCGGGTAGCCGGTCGGGGCCGATCCAGAGGTGCAGGTAGGGCTGCACCGGCGGGCGCGCGGCCATGGCGGCGGGGTACACGTCGTAGAGGGGGAGGAAGCGCGCGATGTAGGCGGCAGCTTGCTCGTTGCTCATCCCCGGCCGACCGGCGGCGCGCATCCGCTGCTCGGCCTCCACGCGCCAGCGGAGCACCGAGGTGGGATCGGTCATGCGGAGCTGGACGAGCGCGCCGAGGCGCTCGGTCCACGGCGCGTAGGCCGCGAGGGCGGCATCGACGTGCGCGAGGCGACCCCTGAGGCCCTGGGGGACGAAGCCGAGGATCCAGCCCTCGAGCAGCACGCGGTGGACGGGCGGTTCCACGCGATCGGGCTCGGGGTAGCGATCGCCGAGGCCACCGTGCGCCGACTTGTCGTAGCGGGGGACGAGGCTGATACATGTGTCGTGTATCAGTGAGTCTAGTGTTGCGACTCCGATATCGATGTCGTGGGTGCCCGGGCCCCCGCGGACGGCCATGAGCGGGTCGCCCGGGAAACGCGCGGCGAGCGCGACTTGGGCGGCGCGTGGCAGGTAGAAGTCGTCGATGGAGAGGGCAACCCAGCGCTCGCCGTCGAGGGCGGCGCGGCGCACCAGCTCGGCGCAGAGGGTGGTCTTGCCCGCGCCCTGCGGCGCATTGAGACCCACCACGCGGGCGGGGTGGGCGCGGAGCCAGGGGTAGACGAGGTTCGCGAGGGGGGGCAAGTCTTAACCCTTAACCTCCGACTCCTTTTTGGATGAGGGCGCGGCCGACGTGCAGGCCCAGCGCGTAGGTGGTGAGCTGTGGCGGGCCGCCGGTGGAGGTGGGGAACAAGGAGGCATCGGACACCCAGAGGCCGCGCAACTCCCGGTGGGCACCCTCGAGGTCGACGGCCTCGCCGAGGGGAACGGTGCCCAGGGGGTGTACGGCGCTGAGATCGGGCGAGGGCACGTCGCGCAGGCTGTCGACGGCGCGGGGGTCGTCGAGGGTGACGAGCCGAGGGCTCGGGACGAGCACGCGCCGGGCGCCCGCGGCGAAGAGCAGCCGCGCCGCGTGGACAAGGCCGTCCTGGAGGGCGGCGCGGTCGGCGGGCGCGGGCGTGTAGTGGATGGAGAGGCCGAGGTTGCCGCTGGGGCGCACTTGGCCCCGGGTGCTGTCGTGGACCATCGCGGTGACGGCGCCGAGGTGCGCGTAGCGCGCCATCAACGCGGCATGTTCCTCGCCCATGCCGGGAACGAGGGTGGCGGTGCCGACGGGGTGCGCGAAGGCGGGCACGAGCCAGGTGCGGGTGGCACTCTCGTCGAAACGGAGGTGCTCGGTACACTCCCAGCCCTGCGGCACGCCCCGCCAGGCAAACACCGGATCGTCGAAGTCGCCGGCCACCACCACGGCGGGGTGCATGCGGAGGCTGTCGCCCACGGGCGGCCCGGGCACCCCGGAGCGCCGGAGCAGCGCGGGCGTGCCCGTGGCCGAGGCCGACACGCAGACCATGGGCGAGTGGACGCGGATGCTGCCGGTGTCTTGTCGCGACACCGGATGAATGGCGACGGCCTCGACACCCGACACGACGCGATCGTCATGGATCACGCGCACAACCTGGCAGCGGGCGAGCACCGTGGCGCCGGCGCGCACGGCGCGAGGGATGCACACCTTCAGCGCGTTGTTCTTCGCGTCGAAGGCGCAGCCGATCTCGCAGAAGCCGCTGCCGACGCAGCCCTCGCGGTTGTGGCGGAGGGGCCCGTTGTTCCAGCCGAGGGCCTGCGCGCCCTGCCGAAAGAGCAGGTTGTGCCGGTTGAGCATCGACTCGGGCACGTCGACCACGCCGATGAGCGCCTCGGCCTCGGCGTAGAGCGCGTTCCAGTGGAGATCCACGCCGGCCTGCCGCCACTGGGCCAGCACCTCGGGCGCGGCGCGCTTGCAGAGGTTCAAGTTGTGAAGTGCGCTCCCGCCCACGCCCCGTCCCTGGTGCACGCGGATGGCGCGGTCGGCGGTGGTTCGCCCGCCGCTCTCCCAGAACAGGCGGGGGAACATCGTGTGCTCGCGCTGGTCCATGCTCGCGGGGGTCACCAGCTCGCCGGCCTCGAGCAGCACCACCCGCAGGCCGGCCTCGGCGGCGAGCATCGCCACCGTGGCTCCGCCGGGACCAGATCCCACCACGCAGAGGTCGGCGCGCAGCTCCACGGGCAGCGCCAGCGTGCTGGCGTCGTGAATCACGGGGCTACCCCCGGGGCGGCGCACAAGGCCGCGTAGGCGTCGGGACGTCCCCGCCCCACGATGGGGCCCTCGTAGCCGAGGGCGGCCCAGGTGCCAGGCTGGGCATAGGCGCCGAGCAACCCGAGGTCGCGGGCGCCTCGGCTTGCCACGGCGGGGAGGCTGCCCAGCGCGGCGAGGCGAGCCAGGGCGTCGCGCCGGGCGGCAGGGGCGAGCGAGGTGAAGCGCTGCACCCCGAGCCCGTGCTCCACCAGCGCGAGGAGCCCGTGTACCTCGGCCCGGGCCATCGGCGAGAGGCCGGTGAGGAAGTGATCCACGGTGGCGACGGCCTCGGCGGGGTCGTGATCCACGGTGGCGACAGCTTCGCCGAGGGCCCTGACCACCTCCGCCTCCCAGCCGGCGAGCACCGCCCCGGTGAAGCCGCGGTCGGGGTAGCCGCTGGTGCGGATGGCGACGATCGCGGCGACGGCGAGGCCCCCGGCGAGGAGCGCTCGCCGGCCGCGCCCGCCGTCGAGGCGTCGCTGCAAGCTCGCGGGGAGGCGCTCGCGCCAGCGGGGATCCACCGGCAACGGACCGCGTCGCGCCGTGTGCCAGAACAACACGCGCTTGCCGCGCGGGGGGCTGGCCAGGAGCGCTGCCATCGCCTTGCCCCCGTACACCGGCTCGGCGTTGATACCTTGTGATACAAGTGTCGCGACTGCGGTATCAGCTGCGGCGCTGGGAACGCCGTAGCCATCACCCACGTGGCCGTGCTCGATGCGAAGGCTCGCGTCAGTCTCGCCGAGCTCGTCGAGCAGGCTGCGCACCCGCCACGCGGCGGCGAGGGGCCGCTCCACGCAGGCCACGCCGCGCACCACGGTGGGCAGCCCCGCCCGCCGCAGGCCCACGGCGAGGCCCACGGCGGTGCCGCCGGAGCCGAAGGGCAGGACGATCTCGTCGGGGAGTGGGCACTCGCCGCGCGCCACCTGCGTCGCGAGCTCGAGCCCAGCCTCCACCGGGCCGAGCAGCCCCGGCCCGGCGCTGGCGCCCGGGGGCACCACCGGGAATCCCTTGACGCTTCCTCCCCGGAGCAACGCGGGGTGACGAAGCGCCATCCTCACGCGCGAGCCGTGGTCGGTGATGTGGGCGCGGGTGGCGAGGAAAGCAAGGTTCTCGATGGCGTGACCGGTGGGCGTTTGCCAGGCGACGTGGGCGTGAAGCGTCTTGCCGAGCAACTCGGCGGCGGCGGCGAGGGCCGCGAGCTGTCCCGAGCCCATCGCCCCGGCGGCGGCCCAGCCGGGTGCCGTGGACCACGGAGGCGCGGCGAGGAGGAAGTCGAGCTTTCGCACCTTGCTGCCACCGTGTAGGGCAGGAAGGAGATCGTCGCGTTTGACGCCGAACCAGGCCAGATCGAGGCGCTCGGCGACCTCGGGGTGGGCCAACACAGGCGAGGGCGAGCTCACCCAGCCGAGCCGCGGTGATTCGCGAGGATCCACGCGCCGGTGTAGCGCGCGTACTCGCGTGACGACCCCGGTCGGTCGACCGATGGCGGCGTCGCACACCCGGGTCGTGCGATTGTCCACGGTCGGGGGACTTTGATGTCGATTTTTCGCGGCACGGGCCTTGCACGGGTGGGGGACGCCACCCTGGAGTGCCCATGTTCACGCTGCTCTTCACTCTCGCCCTCGCGGCCGACACCGCCGACACCGCCGACACCGGCGACACTGACACCGGCGGCGACACCGCCGATAGCGCCACCGGCGGCGGCGACACCGAGGACACCGAGAAGCCGGAAGACCTGAGCGACGCCCGCGGCCTCTGTGGGGGCTGCGACAGCGGCGCCACCGGGATTGGGGTCGGCCTCCTGGGGGCCGTCGCGGCCTTGCGTCGCCGTCGTTAGGCGACCGCTCTCGCGGGTAGACGGGCCTCGCTGGTGGACCACCTGGAGCCCTGGTCATGTCTATCGTTGTGACGTCGCGACACGATAGCAGCCACTCCCGGGGAGCGATCGGTCCCTCGGGGTTGCCGTCGCGCTAGATCGCGGCGGCGCCGAGCAGCAGCTGGACGGCGCCGAGGTCGCCCTCGCCGTCGCCCGCGATGAGCAGGTCGTTGTCGCCGTCGTCGTCGAGATCGCCGAGCCAGGTGGCGGTGCTGCCGGTGGCCTGGTTGGCGAGGGCGTAGTCGTAAGCCACCATGCACGTGTCGCGATCGGGAGGTGGCAGATCGACCAGCGGGCCCGACAGGATGGTCTGGCCGAGGACGAGGTCGGGGATGGTGTCGTTGTCGAGGTCGCCGAGCGCCTGGAGCAGCTTGCTCGTGGCGACCACGTCGGGCCCGTACTCGCTCCCGAGGTAGACGCCAAAGTACACCGGCGCCCGGGCTCCGATCGGGGAGGGGTACAGCGCGGCAACCACCGGGAGGCCGGGGTTGAACTCGGTGGAGAGCGCGTACACCACGAGGTCGTCGAGGCCGTCGCCATCGACATCGGCGGCGAGTGGCGGTGCCGCCCGTGCCCGGCCAGTGGAGTCGTCGTAGGGCGAGTAGAAGGCGTGGCCGGGCTCGGCCT
>VGRQ01000399.1 GCA_016875315.1 Deltaproteobacteria bacterium
GCTGCCGATGCAGAAGCCGGTCGCGCTGGTCCCCATTCCTCTCCCCCCACCCGGGCAGCAGCTCGGGCGGGGGGCTTCTTTTGCGGATGCCGCCGAGGCGCGCAACCGCTACCACCTGCCCGAGAGCCTCGAGTCGAGCAGTCCCGTCGGCTACCGGCGGCGCCTCGCGCTCACCCCCGCCGAGGCCGCGGAGGCGGCGAGCCTCCTCGCGCTGGCACCCCCCGGCGCGTTCGTAGCGGGTCCCGGCCCCACCGAGGGCGAGCTCTTCGAGGAAGCGTCGCTGGGCGTGCTCAGCGCGAGGCAGTCCACCAACTACCGCGGCCACCGGCAGGTCACGCTCGGCCCCGCCGACGCCGAGCGCCTTCGCCCGGCGCTGGAGCGGCTCTTGCACCGGGAGGGCCCCGTCCTCGCCGGCGCCTCGCACCTGCACGTTTGCCTGTCGCGACCTTACCGCACGCCATTCACGTTCCTGCTCACCTTCGTGGGGCACGGCGCCCTCTCCAGCCCCTTCACCGTGGCGGCGCGAGCCTGGCGCAAGAAGTTCCAGCACGCCGACGACATCCCCACCATCGGCTACCTGCAACACCTGCACGTGGGCATCTGGGCCGACGCGATGGAGCGGGCGGCCCTGCTGGCCTCCGGCGGCGCGCGGCGCGCCCAGGTGTTCATGGCGCCCTTCTCGGGGCCGGCTCGCCAGGCCGAGAACGCCAGCGCCATCGCGGAGATCGAGGCGATCGCCGGGATCTCCGACGGCGACCGCGCCCGGGGCTGGCGCGTGGCGCTCGTGGCGCAGGTGGGAACGGTGGCCGAGCGATCGCCGGTGTCGCCGGCCACCTGCCGCAAACTGGGCGCGAACTTGCTGGCCTTCCGCTCCGAGCGCATCCAGCCGGGCGTCAACCAGGAGGAGAAGGCGCCTCCGCCGTACCAGTCGCGACAGGAGATGGACGTCCCGCCCGAGCTGGTGGAGATGGCGGGGCGCGCCGGCTACAACGCCTTCTGCCGCTGGGCGGGCGTGGATCGCGACACCGCCAAGCGCCTGTTGCTGCTCGACCGCATCGACGTGCTCACCCCGGGCGGCAAGGAGCGCCTGCGCGAGGTGCGCAAGAAGCTGGAAGACGTCACCGACCACGTGGTACACGGCATCCCGGCGTGGATCGACTGGCCGACCGGCCGCGCCCTGTCGAAGAACGCGCTGCGGGGCAAGAAGGCCTTCGCCCTCGCCGGGCAGCGCATCTACGTGGGGGGCCTGTCGCGACCGGAGATTGAGGCCGCCGGGCTCGACTTCACCCACGCGGTGCGAGTGTTCGGGGCGGCGGCTTCGCGCTCGGCCCTGTCCTGCGAGCTGGCGGGCTGCATCGACCTGCCGCCCCACTGCGACCTGCTGGCCGGGACCTGCCTCATGGCCGGGCCAGTGAACCAGGACGACATCGGCAAGCAGTTCTACGGCGGGAAAGACCTGCTCGCCGATGCCTTTCCCGGTCGCGACCTGACGTCGCTCCTGGTGTGGACGCTCAAGGCCAAGACCGTGGCCGACCCCATCGGCAACGAGGAACAACTGATGAACGCACGCCGCAAGGGCGCGCTCGTCGACCTGCGGCCAGGACCGCACGAGGTGGTGTCGTTGCGGGTACACGGGGAGCTGGTTCCGATGCGGCAGCACGACGGGCGACAGAACGCCGAGCGGGCCTTCGCCGACATGGACAACTTCGTCACCGACGCGGCGGGGCGCGAGATCGCCGGGAACCG
Source organism: Deltaproteobacteria bacterium (assembly GCA_016875315.1). GTDB lineage: Bacteria > Myxococcota_A > UBA796 > UBA796 > SXON01 > SXON01. The sequence continues at coordinate 1,747 of VGRQ01000399.1, forward strand.
CGGCTCGGCCTGGCCGCGGGCCTGGCGGGAGGCGCGGCCATGGTCCTAGAGTTCGACCGTCCCCCGGCGGTGTCGCTGTGGACGGTGTTTCGGAAGAGGGGCAGGCCCGTGTCGCCGGGCGAGGCCTGGCCGCGCGTGGAGGCGCGCGCCCGCGTGCTCGACCTCGACCCCGCGCTCTACGCGCGCACCTGCGGCTTTCCCGCCACCGACCCGCTCCCCCTCACCTTCCCCACCGTGCTCGCCCGCGGCCTGCAGCTCGCGGTGCTCACCCACGAGGCCCTGCCCATCCGGCTCGCCGGGGTGGTACACACCCGCCAGCGCATCGAGCAGCGCCGCCCCATCCGGGCGGGCGAAGCCCTCTCGGGGCGGGTGTGGATCGACGGTTTCCGTCCCGCGCGGCGCGGCGGGGAGTTCGACATGCACACCGTCGTCGAGGCCGGCGGCGACGACGCCTGGCACGGGGTCACCACCATCCTCAGTCGCGACCTGCCCGGCGACGGCGTCAAGCGCCCCGGGGTCGACGACATCCCCTTCCCGCTCCGCCGGTCGACGAGCTGGCAGGTTCCCGGCGACATGGGACGCCGGTACGCCCGCGCCAGCGGCGACTACAACCCCATCCACCTGCACCGGCTCGCCGCTCGATTGTTCGGATTCCCCCGCGCCATCATGCACGGGTGGTGGACACTCGCGCGCGCCGTGGCCGAGGCGGATTCTGACGTCCCTTCCGCCTGCGTGCTGGAGGCGAGCTTCCTGTCGCCCCTGTTCCTCCCCGGACAGGTGGTCTTCGAGTCCGGTCCGCTGCAGGGGGGAGCGCGACTGGTGGTGAGGAGCAAGGCGGAGAAGAAAGGGGACGGCCGGATACTGGTGGCAGACGTCAACGCCGCCTAGGGATCCCAGCTCTCCACGAACTCGTGTCGTTCCTGGAGCCAGTCGCGCACGTAGGCCACCTCGCCGTCGTAGTCGGTCCAGTTGTCGCGCCAGGACCAGCCCGAGTAGCTGTAGTAGTCGTCTTGCCACTTGTCCCAGTCGCGGCGGGCGGACTTGTCGATGCGCTCGATGTAGGCGTCGATCAGCGCCATCGTGGTGTCGGGGTGGAACACGGTGTCGCGCTGCGCGTCGAAGCGGTCGCTCATGGCGTCGCCGTAGGCGCGGCTGTCGAGGAGGCGCTTGAAGAGGTTGTTGGCGCTGGTGAAGTCGTAGTCGTAGGTGGCGGGCTCCCGGTCTGTCTGCCAGGTTTGCCCGAGCGAGTGGTTGAAGTCCCACGGGGCATGGTGCCACAGCGGCGCGGCGGGGTCGTTGTAGAGGTAGGCGTTCTTGCCGCCACTGTCGTCGGACTCGGTAAACACCACCAGCGACCACCAGTCGTAGAACTCCTCCACGGCGATCATCTCGCCGATCTCGGCGTCGAAGTCGGCGTCGTTCGCCTCGGCCACGAACTGCACGAGGGCGTCGATGTCGCTGTAGTCGTTGGGGATGCCCTCCTTCTTCTCGTAGCCCGAGTGCCAGCTCGACTTGGTGCTGCCGCCGTAGGTAGAGTAGAAGTTGGCCGAGTGATCCACGGACTTGTACAGGCTGCCGTCCTCGTTGTGCCCGTAGTCTTCCCACCACTCGCCGCTGATGTGATCGGTGAGCACGTAGAGCCCGTGGTACTCGCCGTCGAGGTAAACCACCACCATCATGTTCTCGATCTGCGCGCGGGCCTCGTCCTGCATGTTCCACAGGTCGTACACCATCTTCTGGCGGAAGTACGCATTGTCGTCGAACGTGGAGGTGAGCACGATGCCCCTTCGATTGGGGAACTCCTCCTCCTCGTCGTCGAACTCGTGGTCGGGCGGGAACTTCACGCGGAAGGACTTCTTGGGGTAGTAGCTGGAGGCCGCGCCGCGGTACTGGATCTCCACCTCGTAGGCCTCGCCCCGGTAGGTGATGGTGGCGGGCTCGGAGTCGTCGAAGTTGATGTCGGGCGGCAGCTCGATGTGGAACACCGGCAGGCCGTACTCGGTGAGGTAGGTGTCGGGGCTCACCCCCTCGTTGCCGCGCGCGTCGTAGGCATCGACCACGTTGACCAGGGCCTCGCCGAGCTCCTCGCCGTCGCCCATCGCTGCCACGCGGACGGTCCACGCACCGGCGCTCGACAGGTCGGTGGTCCACGAGAACTCGCCGGTGCTGGCGTCGAGCGCGGCGCCGGGCGGGCCGTCGACCAGCGACCAGCTCGACGCCGTCCCGCTGCCGGTGCAGGCGAAGGCGAGCGACACCGTCTCGCCCTCGTCCACCTCCACGTCGCCCGCCTCGGGACGGCAGCCGAAGTCCTCGGCGCCATCGACGTTCTCGGGGGCGGTGTCGATCGCCGCCGGCGCGGAGTCGCCCCCGTTGCCGAGGTCGATGTCGGTGGCGGGAGCACAGGCAAGGAACAGGGGCGCGATCACGCCGACATCGTAGCAGGGCACCCGGCGCGCGGCGGTGCTAGACTCCGCGCCGCATGCGATTGCTGCTCCCCTGCCTCGTCCTCGCCGCCTGCGACGCGGGCTCCGACTCCGGCGACACCGGCGGCGACAGCTACGATCGCCCCGACACCGACGACACCAGCGACACGCAAGTCGACACCAGCGACACGGGCGAGACGGGCGAGGAAACGCCCGAGCCGCCGGATCTGGAGTGGAGCATCGGCACCACCGGCCTGCGGATGGATCTCACCTACGACGGCTCCGTGGGCAGTGAAGACGTGGTGCGCGTGGGCATCTGGACCGACGAGTACCGTGCCGGCACGCAGCTCGAGAAGATCGACACCTCGGCGAGCTTCCCCAAGACGCTCGAGGTGGAGCTGCCCGAGCTGGGCGAGGCTCCTTTCCAGTACGAGGTGTACATCGCCGCGTATATCGACAGGAACAACGACCACTATCACTACCCGGGCCCCGAAGACCTGGTGCTGATCTATGGCGAGGACAACATCACCTCGTGGCCGATCCTGATCAAGGACGGCTACCTCACGACGGGCGTGGTACTCGCCTTCGAGGACCCGTACTAGTCAGGTTTCTTCCTGAATAGATCTGATACGCGCCGCCCCACTTCGCGCGCGCGGCTCGCGTAGTGACCCGCGCCCTCCTGCCAGGCCCGCCAGGGAGAGTCGTCGGGATCGTCGCCCCGGAGGGGAAACTCGCCGCGGAGCACGGCGTCGTAGTGTCCGCCCTCGATCCACTGGTCGATCTCGCGCAGGCGCTGCACCGGGAAGGGGTGCTGCCGGCCGAGGATGGCGAGGGTCCGGGCCACGCTGTCGAGCACGCCACCGTCTTCCTCGTAGCGCCGGGCCTGGGCACGGAAGGCCTCGAGGTTGCCGCCCTCGCCGGCACCCCCGGCCATGCGCAGCAGCGCGTGGCGCACCTGGTCGGGGTCCTGGCACCCGAGCAGGCCG
>VGRQ01000400.1 GCA_016875315.1 Deltaproteobacteria bacterium
GAGTTGCCCGAGCAGGCGAAGCCCAGGCGCCGCCGAGGTGGCGAGGAGGGCCTGGCCGAGCCCCGCGAGGGAAAGCAAGACCCAGGCGAGCGCGCCGGTCGCGAGCGCCGGGGGCAGCGCCGCCCGGAAGAAACATCGCACCAGCGGCGCTCCCACCCTTGGAAATCCGGCTCTGAACGGGTTAGCGGGGCGCCCTTCTGGGAAGACCATGCAGTTCAACGTGGGCGACAAGGCGGTGTATCCGGCGCATGGCGTCGGCATCATCCGCGACGTCGTGACCAAGGACATGGACGGCGAGAAGATCACCTTCTATGTTCTCAAGATCCTCGATAACGGGATGACAATCTCCGTTCCGGTCGACAACGCGCGTAGCATCGGCATGCGCGCGGTCGTCTCGTCGGAGCAGATCGACAAGGTGTACGAGATCCTCCGGGATCGCGACGTCCCCACCGACAACCAGACCTGGAACCGCCGGTACCGCGACTACATGAGCAAGATCAAGACCGGCGACCCGCTCGAAGTTGCGAAGGTGCTCCGTGATCTCGCACTGTTGAAGGCGGACAAGCCGCTCTCCTTCGGCGAGCGGAAGATGTTCGACCAGGCGCGGGGACTGCTCGTGCAGGAGATCAGCGTGGCCCGCGACCTCGACGAGACCCTCGTGGGCCAGGAGCTCGACGACATCTTCAACGGCAAGGCCTGAGCCCCGCGTGATCCGCGTCTACAACACGCTCGCGCGCGCGCTCGAACCGCTGGAAACTCGAGCTCCTGGGCGCGTGGGGCTCTACGTGTGCGGCATGACCGTCTACGACTACTGCCACATCGGGCACGCTCGCGCGATGATGGCCTTCGACGTGGTTGTCCGCCACCTCCGCCGGCGCGGCTACGCCGTCGACTTCGTGCGCAACCACACCGACGTCGACGACAAGATCATCAACCGGGCGGCGCAGTCGGGCGTACACCCCCTGCAGCTGAGCGCGCAGTTCATCGACGAGCTGCACCACGACCTCGACACCCTCGGCATCCTGCGGCCCACGGTGGCGCCGCAGGTGAGCGAGCACATCCCCGAGGTGGTGGCGATGGTGCAGCGGCTCATCGACCGCGACCACGCCTACCTGGCCAGCAACGGCGACGTGTACTTCAGCATCGAGTCCTTCCCCCGCTACGGCGCGCTCAGCGGCAAGAAGATCGACGATCTCCGCGCCGGCGAGCGCGTGGCGGTGGAGCAGAGCAAGCGCCACCCCGGCGACTTCGCGCTGTGGAAGAGCGCCGCCCCGGGCGAGCTCGGGTGGGACGCCCCCTTCGGACGCGGCCGCCCCGGCTGGCACATCGAGTGCTCGGCCATGGCCGCCAGGCACCTGGGCGACCAGTTCGACATCCACGGCGGCGGGATCGACCTCGTCTTTCCGCACCACGAGAACGAGATCGCCCAGTCGGAGTGCGCCTCGGGGCACGCCCCCTTCGCGCGCTACTGGATGCACAACGGCCACCTCACGCTCGACAGCGAGAAGATGTCGAAGTCGCTGGGCAACATCAAGCGCATCCGCGACATCGTCCACGAGGTGCCCGCCGAGGCGCTGCGCCTGCTCTACGTCGACACGCACTACCGCTCGCCGCTGCCCTTCTCCACCGAGAAGCTCTCCGACGCTCTCGCGGCGCTCGACCGGGTGTACCTCGCGAAGGAAACGGTCGAGGAGGCGGTGAGCCGCGCTGGTGCCGGCGCGCCGGCCGACACGCTCAACGAGGCCGGTCGCGACGTGCACCGCCTGGCCAGCAGCTTCAGCGCGCGTTTCGACGAGGCGATGGACGACGACTTCAACAGCGCCGCCGCCATCGGCTACTTCTTCGAGCTGGTCCGGGCGATCAACCGCTTTGGCAACGACAAGAAGGCCCGGGCCAGGGGGGGCGGCGCGCTCCTGCCGGCCGCCGAGGCCTTCCGCGTCGTGAGCGAGGTCTTCGGCGTGGGCGCGATGAGCCCCACCGCCTACTTCGACGAGGCCAAGGTCAAGCGACTGCGCGCCCAGGGCAAGGACGCGGCCGACATCGATGCGCTGGTGGCGGCCCGGGGCGCGGCTCGCGCCGCGAGGGACTGGGCCCGGGCCGACCAGCTCCGCGCTGAGCTCGACGCGCAGGGCATCGCGGTGATGGACAGCCCCGAGGGATCCACCTGGCGCGTCCGCGTGGACTGATGCGGCTGGTGCTCGCCTCGCGCAACGCACACAAGATCGAGGAGCTGCGCCGTATCGCACCCGATATCGACTGGGTCGCGATGCCGGACGAGCTCGGCGACCCCCCGGAGACGGGGAGCAGCTTCGAGGACAACGCCCGGCAGAAAGCGCGCTTCGTGGCCGCCGCGCTCGGGGGCTGGGCTCTCGCCGACGACTCCGGGCTCGAGGTGGACGCCCTCGGCGGTCGCCCCGGCGTGTGGAGCAAGCGCTACAGCCCCGAGGGCACCGACGGCGCCAACAACGCGCTGCTGCTACGCGAGCTATCCAACGTCGCGACACGAACTGCGAGATATCGCTGTGTCATCGCGCTGGTCGGTCCAGGCGGCGAGCACGTCGCGGCCGGGGCCTGCGAGGGCCGCATCGGCGATGCCCCCCGCGGCACCGGCGGCTTCGGCTACGACCCGCTGTTCCTGCCCGAGGCCAGCCCAGGGCGCACGATGGCGGAATTGTCCCCGGCCGAGAAAGACGCGGTGAGTCACCGGGGAGCGGCGATGGCACAACTGCCTCTGCTCCTTGCGGCGGCAGGCCTCAGGGCCTGACCTCCACCGCCACGTCCACCGCGTAGCGGCTGCCGCGCGCGGGGAAGCTCGCGTCCTTCAGGCCGCGCTGCACGTGCTCCGCGAGCATCTCGTAGCCCCAGTACACGTCGGCGCTCTCGCTGTGGCCGTCACCATCGACCACCACCAGGGCCTTGACGTTGGAGCGCGGCAGCTCGTAGCCCTGCGCAACCTGCGGCATGCCCTGGATGAACAGCGGCTGCATGCCGAGCGAGGCGAAGTCGACCAGCGCCACGCCCTCGGGCGGGGCGGGAGTGGCCCGGCTCAGCTGTGGCGCGCGCTGCGCGAGCACCGAGATCGGCGGGCTGTGGTCGGCATTGAAGGCATCGACGCGCTGGAGCGCCGAGCGCTGGTTGATGAAGCCCTCGTAGGTGCCGGCGGAGGACGAGGCGAGGCGCTGGCCGTCGGTGGAGAAGCCGCGAAAGAGGAGGGTGCCCGCCTCGGGATCGATCCAGCCCTCGGCCGCCACCCGGAGGTCGACGAGACCGCCGTTGGTGTCGGTGTCGACGGCGGCACCCTGGGCGACGGTGCCGCGCCCCTCGGAGAGGATCTGCACGAGGCCGTAGCGCTCGGCGCCGACGAAGTGCTTCACCGTCCCCGCGCCGCTTGTGCCCGTGCTCGTCGGGAGCGACAGCAAGTAGCCGATGTTCTTGTCGGTCCAGCCCCGGATCCAGTCCTTCTCGTCGCTGGTCATCTTCAGGTCGAGGGGCGCGAACAGGCGCATGAAGTAGGCCCGGAAGAGCTCGATGAGGTAGCCCTCCTTGAGGGTCTTTCGCTCCATGCCGTCGATGTCGAAGGTCTTGATGTGGCCGTCGGCGGCGAGGACGATGTCGATCTCGGCCGTGGTCGCGTACGTCTCCCAGTCCGCTTCCACGAGGTCGGCGACGGCCTGCGACTTGCCCGAGCTCGGCTCGAGCTCGAAATCGAGGTAGGAAAACGTGCAGCTGAGCTCGGTGTTCTTCCCGAGGGGCGCTGGCGTGCAGGTTGCCTCGGCGCGCATGCTCGTCGCGTAGACGCGCACCTCGTGGTTGAGTCGCGCGGGGGCAAGCATGGACTCGCCGAACTTGATGTCGGTCTCGAGGTAGTAGTGCACCGGCTTGCCCGGCTCCCACGCGAGCGTGGGCACGGCGAGCGCAGGCGTCGCGACGAGGAGCGGCAGGGCGAACATGCCGGCCACCTTAGCCCGGCCCGCGGGCCTCCTCTACAACAGGCTGCCGAAGCCGAGCCGCAGCGACACGAGCGAGGTGGGGAGCCCCTCGCCGGCGAAACCCTCCATCTGCGTGCCGCGGTAACCGTCGAGGGTGATGCGCAGCCAGGTCTGCCCGTCGCCCTTCAGCGGCACGCCCACGCTCAGCTTCACGCCGGGCCCGAGGCTCCCCGGGCCCAGCCAGCCGTAGGTACCCCCGAGCAAGAACCAGACTTTTCCCGGCAGGGGACGAGGGAGGTACACGCCCAGCCCGCCGTTGGGGCGGAACATGGCGCTGGTGTACTGGTTGTCTTCCGGCTCGGTCTGGTCTTCCGAGGCGCCGTAGGCCACCTGGACGGTGGGTGCGAGCGCGAGGTCGGCGTTGGCAAGAATCGCGGCGTTATAAATGCCGAGTTCGAGACCGAAAGAGCCACCGAACTGGGGCGCGGTGGCTTCCTCGCCCCTCTGGCCAGAAAAGCCGCTGGACTGGATCACCCCGCCCCCCAGCTCGCCCGAGAACAACACCGTGACCGGGCGCTTCTTCTCGATGACGGCGCCGCCGCCGAAGGCGACGAGCCGCGGCTTTCCCTTCTCGTCGAGCGCGGCGAGGAAGACGCGCGGGGGAATCGTGGTGCGGCCGGCAAGGGAGCGAACCCCCGCGGCCACGTCGGGCGGCACCTCGGCCGATCCCTGCTGCACCACCGTCGCCGCCGCGCTGAGCTCCTCGGGCGACACGGCAAGCGCGAGCTTGACCGTGTCGCTCGGGGCGGTGTCGAACTCCATGCGCTCGGCGATCACGCCGTCGATGAGAACGTGCGCGTAGTGGTGGCCCGCCGCGAGCTCGGCCTCGGTCGTCCCGGCGGCCAGCGGCACGCCGTCGAGCACCGCCACCGCCCCTGGGGGCAGGGGATCGAGGAGGAACCGGGCGCGAGGCAGCAAGCCGAGCTCCTGCTGGAGGCTCGTCACGCGCGCGTAGGCCTGCCCGTCGGGGAAGTCGGCGCGCGAGAACACGTGCCGGGGCTCGAGCGCGATGGCGTCGACCCAGGGGCGCACCATGCTCTTGCTCGCGATGTTGACGCGGAAGGGCATCGTGTCTTGCAGGCTCGAGAACAGGTTCTCGGGGTAGCCCCGCGTGATGCCGGCGCCCTCCCACAGGAGCGCGGCGCGCAAGGCGTCGCGATC
>VGRQ01000401.1 GCA_016875315.1 Deltaproteobacteria bacterium
GACACCTCGGGGGGCGGCGGCTCGGGGGGCAGGCCCTGTCGCGACGCGGCGCGGAGATCGTTGGGGCCGTGGTGCACCACGACGATGTCGGGCCGGAGCAGGTCGTCGCGGGCGAGCAGGTCGACCTGGGAGCTGGCCAGCACCATGCCGGGGACGCCGGCGTTGACGACGTCGACCGGGCGCCCGGGCGCGGCCGCCGAGAGCAGGCGCGCGACCCGGGCCGGCCAGGCGCTCGCGTCGTCGCGGGCGAAGATGTCGAAGGTGGTGGAGCCGCCGAGGCACCACACGCGCAGGCCGCCGCCGGGTTTCGGCACGGCGATCTCCTCCCCGCGGAAGCCGAGGCTGTTGACCCGCACCGCGTAGAGCCAGCCGGGGAGCGCGGCCCCGGGGACGAGCCGCGGGTTGCCGTCGGGCCCCTGCTGGTAGAGCCCCTCAGGGCCCCCCTGGGTCCAGCGCGCGCCGTAGGCCAGGCGCTCACCCACGCCAGAAGCGGCCTCGATCCCCGCGAGGAGCAGCGCCGCGATCACCACGGCGGAGACGAGACGGATCGCGAGGCGGCGCAAGGCCACGCAGCATAGCCAGCGCCCGGGGCGATCAGGGACTGGCGGTCAGCGAAAGTCGCGACACGAACACACTGGATCCCCCGACTCCCGGCGTCGTATCGTCCACCCGCTCCGCGCGGAGAACACACTCCACTACCGTCGACGGCGGGACGGCGGGGTCGAGCGGGAAGGCCAGCGTCAGGTTGCCGGTCCGGACGCCCAGGCGCGACTCGGCATCGCCGCAGGTGACCACCAGCTCGCGCACCCCGCCGTCGCGCAGCTCGAGTTCCACTTGCAGCGTCGAGGCCGGCTCGGCCCCTGCCCTGAGGAAGACACCGGCCTCGCTGCCCATGGGACGACCGCCGTCGCCCACGCCGCCTTCCCGCCAGCCGAACAGCCACTGGTTCGCGGCGGAGCCGCGCGCACGGGCGTCCAGGCTCGTGGAGAAGCCCTCGGCGAGCCGCGCGAGACGCTCGCGTTGTTCCTCGGCCAGCCGCGCCTGTCGCTCGCGGTACTCGCTCACGCGGGCCGCGTGGGCCTCCATGTAGGCGGTGTCGGCCTCGGCATCGGCCTCGGCGCGCGTGCCCAGCCAGCCCTGGGCACCCATCCAGCGCGTCAGCGCCTCCGCCGCCCGCCGGTTGCTCTCCGGGTGGGGGTGGGAGTCAAAGCGGAAGGAGTGGTGGCGGGAAAAGTGGGAGAGACTGCCCCAGAGCGGCGCGAGGTCGAGGAAGGGCAAGCCGCTCTGGTCGACGACCTCGCGGATGCGCAGGGCGGGGATGCCCTCGAGCGGGCCGTCCATGAAGTGCATCACCCCCACGGTGGTGCGGTTGCGCCTCGCGTCGTCGCGCAGCTCGGCGAGCTGGGCGGCGAGCCGTTCCCAGGCCAGTACCCGCACGTGCCGGCTGTCCACGTGGAGCAGGGTGAGCTCTCGCTCCACCTGGTCCCAGTTGGTGCCGAGCATCCGGCCGTAGAGGCCGAGCAACTGGTAGCTCCGCCACGCGCGGGCGAGGGCGTAGCGCGCCCGTATGGAGGCACTGGGTACGGGGGGCGGCTGGCCCGTGACGGTGGGCACGACGGGGAGCAATAGCTCCGCGAGTTGACCGACAAGGTTCCCCTCGCCCGTTCCGCGCGCCGCGACGGCGTCGAAGTCAGCGCCGACGTTGCCGTTGGTGGTAGTGAGCTCGAAGTCGTTGAACAGCGTGACGAACACCAGCACGTCGGGACGGTAGCGCTCCATGGTCTCCCGGGACCGGGCCACGCCGTACTCGAGGTTCGTGCCGGGGGTGCCCCCGTTGATCACCTCGGCGCGCACGTGTCGATCGTTCAGCAACACCTGCACCTGGCCCGGGATCGCGTCGCGCTCCGACACGCCCACGCCGTACACGAAGGAGTCGCCCACGAGCGCCACGCGCCCCGTCCCCTGCTGGCGCGCCCCGTACTCGGGACCGCGGTAGCCCAGGGAGTTGTGGCGGAAGCGATGGTAGAGGTCGTGGCCCCACACGCGCTGGCGCGTGCGCCCGCCCTCGCCCGGCACCGCTTCCGCGTGGTGCTCGATGCTCGGGTACACCGCGTCGGGCACCGCCGTCCACCAGAGCCGCACGCCGATCTCGACGACGGCGAGCGCGGCGACTACTCCGAGACCGACCGCAGCTAGTCGCGACTTCCATGTGCGCACGGTGCGACGAGGCTCGGACATCTCCCCCAGGGGCCTGCCGCGGAAGCTATCCGAGGCGGGGCGCAATGGCGCCCCCGGCGCGGCTCGAACGCGCAGCGGCGGAACGCACATCGAACACGACGACGACAACGACAACGACAACGGCATCGACAACGACAACGACTGCGGCGACAGCTGCGGGCCGTCGCCTGCGGGTGCACTCGCGCTCAAGGCGGCGCGCGTGGGTCAACGAGTTCAGCTTCCCGCGCCGCAGCGACGACGTGCTCGGCGAGCCGGAGCGCGCGGCCAACGCGTGAACTGCCCCGCCGATCCCTGCAGGCGAGCACGCTCGTGTCGCCCTCCCGGGCCCCCGCACCGCAGCTACCGAGAGATTCTTCGATGCCGCGCTCCACGGCGTGGAGCGGCGCGGGTGGCCGTGGTAGTCGGCCAGAAGGTCGGACACCGCGTCGAGAGGAGTTGAGGATTGTCGAACGAAGAGGCGCCCACCGTCGTTGACCTGTTCTGCGGAGCCGGGGGGCTCGCCCTGGGCTTCACCGAGGCCGGATTCAAGATCGTCCTCGCGAGAGACGCGAACGCGGCCGCCGTCGCCACCTACCGCCGCAATGTCGGTGATCACGTGGCCGAGGAGGAGATCCACGCGGAGACGGCGCTTCCCGAGGCCGACGTCTTCATTGGGGGGCCGCCGTGCCAGGGCTTCTCCTCAGCCGGAATGCGCCGTCCCGGCGATGCCCGCAACACGCTGGTCAGCGCCTATGCGAAGCTGATCGCCCGGCACCGCCCGACCGCGTTCGTGTTCGAGAACGTCGAGGGCTTTCTCACCGGCGAGGACGGTGCCCGCGTGTTGGACCTTCTCGATCCGGTAATCGAGGTTGGCTACCACGTTCACCTCCGCAAGGTGAACGCGGCGAACTACGGCGTACCGCAGCACCGCAAGCGCGTCGTCGCGATCGGCGGCCTCGGGTGGAGCCCGACCTTTCCGGCGCCTACCCACGCAGCCTACGGCGCCCCGGGTGCCCAACTCGTCGGGCGCCATCTCCCGCCAACGCCGCCGCTCTCGTCGGCCCTAGACGGCCTCCCGGCGCCGGCGGCGAATGCGCCCGGAGTGCCACCGGGACACTTCACGGGGAAGGTCGGCGCCAAGGACCTCGAACGCCTCCGGGCCCTCGGGCCGGGCCAGTCGATGAGGGACCTCCCAGAGGATCTCTGGCACGAGACGTTTAGTCGCCGGGCCCACCGGCGGGTGCAAGACGGCACGCCGACCGAGCGCCGGGGCGGCGCGCCTCACGGCATCCGGCGACTCCGCGCAGACCAGCCTTCAAAGGCGATCACGAGCATGACACGCGCGGAGTTTGTCCACCCCGTGGACGACCGATTCCTGACCCTCCGCGAGTGCGCCCGAATCCAGGGGTTCGCCGACGAGTTCGTGTTCGAAGGGTCGCAAGCCGAGCAGGCGACGATCATCGGGAACGCGGTCCCGCCCCGCCTTGCATTTGCCCTCGCCGCCTCCCTCCGGGCCGACCTCGCCGCCGCGAGGCGGAGAACGGGCGTCGCCGGGAAACTGTTGTCCTTCGTCCCGACGGAGTCCACGGGGATGAGCCCGGCCCTCGCCCGCATCACGGCGGAGGTGCGGGCTCGCTTCATGTCGGGTCCCGAGGTCCCGATCGGCGGGCAGGTGGGCCTGTGGGGTTGAGCCAGCTCGAGCGCTCGGCCATCGAGCGCGCCCGGAACACCGGGAACTCTGCCCTCGCCGTTCCCCTCACCGATGAGATCTGCAAGTACCTCGTTGCCGTGATCGTCCGCGACCGCGGGCATGGCGACCGCTTCCCGGGCCTCCCAAGCGACGTGCCGGAGTTTTTCTCCGCTGCGGCGCTCCTCCAATCGCCTGAGGTTCCCGGCGACTTTTTCTCGCTGCTGAGCGAGCTGGCGGAGATCGAACGCGACACCGTGACCTACTTCTCGTGCCTCGCCGCGCTCCACAAGGGCCGCCTGAAGTACCACCGCATCCTGCAATGCCAGCCGCTGCCGACCGTGGAGCAGGTGGGCCCTCGCGGCCTGGTGCAGTACGGCACCCTCCCGACGCCCGCTCTCGCCGCGCTCCTCTTTTGGAGGAAGTGGCTCTACGATCTCGACAACCGGGCCGCTCAGGAAACCGGGTACCTATTCGAGCCCCTCATCGCCGCCGCTGTCGGAGGAGAGCCGTTCAGTGCGAAGAAGAGCCCGGTCAAGAGGGCCGCCGACCGGACCAAGGGACGGCAGGTAGACTGCATCAAAGGTCGGAGGGCCTACGAGATCAAGATGCGGGTGACGATCGCCGCATCGGGGCAGGGCCGGTGGGCAGAGGAGATGGAGTTCCCCGACGACGCCCGGGCGAGCGGGTACACTCCTGTACTTCTGGTGTTCGACGGCACGCCGAACGAGAAGCTGACGAGCCTTCGGCGGGCCTTCGAGGTGAACGGGGGCGAGGCCCACATCGGCACCGAGGCATGGGAGCACCTCGACGCGGTTGCGGGGCCGACGATGGCCACGTTCATAGAACGATACGTCCGCGAGCCAATCCAGGCCATCCTCACCGAGGCCTCGGACGACGGACAGCTCCCCGAGATCACCCTCACCCTGACCAAGGAAGCGCTCGCCGTTGCGGTCGGAGGCCAGACTTGGGAGGTCAGGCGCGAAGTCCGCGCCGAATGCTCCGGCGAGGTCGAGGAGTGAGCTGCCGCCTGGTCTGCCACGACCGCCTCCAATCGACGGGCAGCCGGATGTGCTCGCACGCGGGAACCACTCCGGCCACCTGCGGGCCGGCTCCGGGGGCGGGCTCCGCGGGCCTCGCGCGCTTGCCGCGCGCGTCGCTCGAATGACTCGCGACCGGCCCGCTGCGCGGGGTCGGCAGCCTGAACCTGCCCGGAGGCGCAATGGCG
>VGRQ01000402.1 GCA_016875315.1 Deltaproteobacteria bacterium
CCCACTCGCCGCCTATTTCGGGGCCTTGCCCTCGGCCTTGCCGCCCGCCTTGGCCTCGCCGCCTGCGGGGGGGGCACCGGCGGGAGCGGCCGGGGCCGCCTCGCCACTCGCCGGGAGCGGCGGCGGCGTTCCCCCGCCGGGCGCGCTGCCCATGTCGCCGCCCGCGGGCGGCGCGGCACCAGGCGTGCCGGAGGAGGCACCGCCCGCGGGGGCGGAGCCCGTGCCCTCCTTCAGGGTGATGGTGACGCCCGACACCGCCTCGGCGCCGATGGTGGCGGTGGCCTCGCCGGTGGGCTCGTAGGCGGAAGGCCCGTTGCCGTCGGTGTCGATGAAGGCCGAAATCTTGATCTCGCCGTAGTCCTTCGGCACCTCGACGTCCCAGGCGCCCACCTTGTCGAGCGTCATGATGTGGACGATCTGGCCTTCCTTGCTCAACAGGTCCATACGGACCGTGCCAGACACGGAGCCCGAGTAATCCACGGTGCCCGAGAGCTTCACGCCCTCGCCCGCCGTGACGTTGAGCGACGGGGGGCCCATGGGCGCGCTGGCACCCCCGCCTCCTGCCGCACCCGCATCGCCCGGAGGGGGCGCGCCGCCGGTGGGGCCGCCGCCCATCTGGCCACCGCCCATCCCCGCGTCGCCGCCCATGGGGGGCGGGGCCGCGTCGGTGGGGGCATCGGTGGGACAACCGGTAAAGACGGAGAAGCCGAGCATCAGCAACAAGAAACACCTCGCAAGAATCGCCGCGTATCCTCTCGCAAGGTCGCGGACAGGTCAAGAGTCAACGCGCAGGGAGCTCAAAATCTGCCGGATCGACGGCGAACACCGCCACCTTGCCGAAGCGCGCGGGCTCGCCGAGCACCGGCTCGAGAATGCGCTCCTCGATGCTGGTGTCCGCGAGATCGCCGTGGGTGACGATGAAGCGCACGCCCCCGAGCGCCAGGGCAGCCTCCGTCACCTGCGACGCACCGCTGCTGTCGCGACGTAATAAGACACCAGCCGCCGGGTTACCCAGCTTACAGCCCGATACGCGAACGTCAGGCGTGTAGGGTAAGGGCTGGCCATGCGTGGTCTGCAACATGAGGTAACGACTCGTCGCCATGCCGCTGCCGAACACGTCGCCGGGAAGGTCGAGCACGATTCCGGCCCGCGCCGGGTCGCTCGCCACCCGCTCCCGGATGTAGGCGGCAGCCGCGTCGTCGAAGGCCTCGGTGCGCGCGATGGGCCACTGCGCGGGGCTGAAACGAAGGAACTCCACCGCCATGCCCACGCCCGCCGCGCCCGTGAGCCAGCCCGGCGCGCGGGCGAGACCCACGGCGGCCATGGCGTAGATCACCGCCAGCCCGGGGAAGCCGGTGCGCTGGGGGTGCCCGAGCGCGCTGGTAGGCAGCACGACGTAGAGCACCCGGTAGGGCAAGCCCACCATCTTCGCGCCTGACTTCACCCAGTCGCCGTCGTAGAAGAGGAACGGCCCGAGGCTGAACACCAGCGGCAGCAGCGCCGCGATCAGCCAGATCCAACGCCGGGACCAGAGCGCCAGCGCCAGCGCCACGTAGCCGACGTACGAGGTGTGCAGGAACCACTCGCCGCGCGGCGTGAGGTCGACCGACTGGAAGTCGCCGGGCAGGAAGAAGCTGCGGGGATCCACCGCGTTGTGGCGCAGGATGGCGAGGATCAGCGGGTTGGAGAGCGGCGCGTCGGGACGGCCGATCAGCGCCTGGGACGGGTCGACGATCGTGGTGCGCACGAGGAGGAAGGCAGGCACGGCGATGGCCGCCGCCACCGTGGCGCCGAGGAACACACCGGGCGCGCTGGCGCGCGCGCGGCGGGCGAGGGCCAGGAGCACGATCGGCAGCGCGGCGAGGCCGAGACCGATGGCGTAGTACACCGTGCCCACGGCGGTGAGCCCGCCCCAGAGGCCCACCCAGGCCCACTCGCGGATGGGCGCGCCCTCCCGGGTGGCACGAGCGAGCGCGGCCAGCGAGAGCACCGACCACCCCACGCCCACGGCCTCCGAGATGCCGTTGTGGACCTCGCTCAGCAGGTACGGGGAGATGGCCACCGCGAGGGCGGCGAACCAGGAGGAGGCCGCGCTCGCCCCGAGGGCCAGGGCGAGCGAGCGCCCGCCCACCGATGCGAGGACCACGTAGGCATACACCAGCACGTTCCACGCCACCACCACGCCGAAGGCGGCCACCAGCGGCATCGAGAAGGCAGCCCCGAGCGGGTCGATGTACCAGAGATAGCCGCCCTCCGGCGCGCCGAGCAGGCGCGTGTAGAGGGGGAACACCCCGCGCGAGGCGCTCTCGAGGAACCACCACGCACCCCAGGCGTGGTTCCACACGTCGACGTTGGGATGGCCCACGAGGCGGGCGCCGGGCGCCTCCAGCATGGGCCAGGTGGCGAGGGCGCCAATGGCGAGGTGGCCGAGGGCAGCAGCACCAGCGCGGGCGAGGACGGGGCGGGCGAGGCGCAAGCGTCGCAAACGTAGCGCCGCCGGGCGATCTCCGCCGCGCGGGCTACGTTCGGGCCATGCCGCGCTGGGTTCGTGCCGTCCAGGCCTTGACTGTCCTCGTGCTCGTCGCCGCCGGCTTCGCAGGCTGGCACCTCTACAAGCTGCGCCACGCCGACGCCGACATGGAGTCGGCCCGCTTCCTGAAGGCCGGCGAGCGCGGGCTCACCAACGAGCTGATGCCCAGGCTCGACGCGGTGCGCATCGTCGTCCCCGAGCGCCCGCACGACCCGCGGGAGTTCATCGACCCGGCCCAGCGCCAGAAGATCACCCGCCGGCGGGCTTTCCACCTGAGCACCGACAGCCACGGCTTCCGCAGCCGCACCGAGGTGAGCGCGAAGAAGTCGGGCTTCCGGATCGTGCTCGTGGGCGACTCCGTGTCGCTCGGCTGGGGCAGTGAAGACGACGACAGCCTGCCCACCCGGCTGGCCGAGTACACCGGCGCCGAGGTGGTCGCCGCCGGTAGGCCGGGGCTGCAGCCCGGCCAGATCGCGGGCCGCTGCCAGGAAGTGGCGTCGCAGATCGAGGCCGACCTCTACGTGATCGCGCGGCGCTACGACGGCGGCTCGCGCGATCCCTGGCAGCCCTTCCGCGACTGCCTGCGCGCCGTGGCGCCCGCGCGAGGTGCCATCGTGGCGCACCCGCTCTCCACCTTCGACGTCCGCGCCATCGGCGACGACCGCGGACTGCCGAGCGGAGCGCCCGCGCCCGCGCTCGACCTCACCCCGGTGTTCCGCGCCGCGCTGCCCCTGCCCGGCGAGGTGCTGGAGCTGGAGGGACGCACCCAGCGCGTGGTTGAACTGCCGGCGCGGAAGGTGCTGCTCGATCTGGCCGACGCCACGCCCGGCGCGCTGGATCGCCGGGTGGTCGACCTCTTCGAGCGCGACGACAGCATCTACGAGCCGCTGTTCTACGACGGCGGCCACCCCGACGCCGAGGGGAACAAGATCTACGCGCGGGCCGTCGCCGACTTCCTGCGCGAGAACGGGCTTCTACCCTAGAGGTCGCGGGCGCACCTGAACCCGCTCGACTTGCGTCGCAACTGCACCGGGAAGGCGTTGTCCTGGGCGAGCGCGCCGCCCTCGAAGCCCGAGAAGTACGAGCCGCCGCGGGCCCCGGCGTAGAGGCCCAGCGTGCCGGTGCGGGGGTTGCTGGCGAGGCCCTCGCCGGCCCCGGCGGTGGTGTCGGCCCAGTCCGACACGCGGATGTCGGCCACCCACTCCCATGCGTTGCCGAAGGCGTCTTGCAAGCCGTAGGGGCTGGCACCCGCCGGGAAAGCGCCCACGGGCGAGGTGCGCTCGTAGCCGTCGCTGTCGTCGAAGTTGGGGACGTCGTGCTTTCCGTGGTTGAGACGGCCGCTCTCGTAGGTGGTACCCCAGGGCCAGGCGCGACCCTCCGCGGCGGGACCGAGTGCCGCGAGTTGCCACTCCGCCCCCGTGGGCAGGCGCTTGCCCGCCCAGTGACAGTAGGCGCGCGCGTCGTACCAGCTCACCAGCACCACCGGGTGATCGCCGGTGCCCTCGGGGTAGGTGCCCCCGGTCCAGTTCCAGCCCTCGTCGGCCCAGGCCTCCGCCACGTAGGGCGGGCGGTAGCCGGTGCCCTCGAGGAAGGCCGCGTAGTCCACGCGGGTGACCTCGGTGACATCCACGAGGAAGCTCGACACCTCCACCTCGCGCTCCGGCAGGGGCAAGGGCATCGCGCCGTTGGCAACCGCGGGGTTCGCGGCCCCCCCCGCCTGTCCCGGCGGGGGACCGGGCGGCGGGCCGGGGGGCGCCCCCGGTGGCCGCGGCATGCCCAGCTTCACGCGTCCACCCGGGACCTCCACCATGCCGGGCACCACCTCGCCCGAGGCCGTCCGTGCCTCGATCGGCGCGTCGCCGGTACACGCGAGCAAGAGCGCGGTCGCGATCATGGCGGGTACGCGCAGCGGAAGCCGAGCGTGACGCGCGGCTCCCCCGGCTCAGCCGGCTCGCGGTGGGTGCAGGTGGCGTAGGAGGGCAGGTCGAGGAAGGAGCCGCCGCGGGCCACCCTCCACGGTGATGCCGCCGTGGCGACGGGGTCCTTGGCGGCGCCGCCGTCGTAACCGGCATGGTATGTGTCGCGGGTCCACTCGAGCACGTTGCCGGCCATGTGCGCCAGGCCGAGCGGCGAGAGGAGCCCCGGCGCGGCGTCATCGACGGCGCGCGTGTTGACGCCGACGAGGTGCTGCCCCTTGCCCTGCGTGAACCAGGCGGCATCCACGTTGTCGCCCTCGCCCCAGGGGTATCGCCCCGGCCCGCAGGCGCCGCGTTCCCACTGCGCCTCGGTGGGGAGGTCGCCGCCCTGCGCCCGGCAGTAGGCCTCGGCCTCCCAGAAGCTCACCGCCACCACCGGGTGGGTGCCCGCCCGCTTGCTGGCGCGCGCCGCGGCGCCGGCGCCCTCCGGGTGCTGGGCCAGCCAGTCTCGCCCTCCCTCCGACCACCACCTCGCCTCGGCGTAGCCGCCCGCGGCCACGAAGGCCTCGAAGCGGTCGATGCTCACCTCCACGCGGTCGATCCGGTAGGCGGCCAGCTCCACGGGGTGGCGCGGCGACGCATCGGGCGAGGCGTCGTCACCCATGTCG
>VGRQ01000403.1 GCA_016875315.1 Deltaproteobacteria bacterium
TCCGCCTTCGGCGCGCGGCGCACGGGCACGGGCATGCGAGGCATGGGCTCGTCGCTGCCGTCGCCGGCCATCGACTCCGCCAGCTTCTCCTCGATGGACTTTCGCTTGTCGGTGGACATTCGGGCCCCCCTGGGCGCGTCGGGATCGGGCGGTTGAGAGAGAGGGTGGAGATTCCCGAAGTAGAAGGAGCAGAACTCCTTCACGTAGGAACCTCGCTCGCGGTAGAGCTGGCGACGGAGGTCGACCAGCAGGTCTTGCCCGTTGGGGTATCGGTTGCGGGGGTTGGCTTGCAACAGCCGCGCCACGACCGGACCCATCCCGGGCAATTTTGATTCCAGCTCCCGGCATTGTTGCTCGAGGGCGCCGGCCTCGATGGCCGCGAAGGCCGCGGCGACCGGGTTCGCCGCGTCGGTGGGGATCCGGTAGGCCGGGCGACCGAGCAAGAGCTCGTAGAGGAAGAGCCCCAGCGCGAAGAGGTCGCTCCGATGGTCGATCAGCTCGCCGCGCGCTTGCTCGGGCGACATGTACAGGGGCGTGCCCCGCACGCGGGCGCCGTCGCTGTCGCGGGCCCACTCGGCGTTGTCGACCCGCGCGAGGCCGAAGTCGAGCACCTTCACCTCGCCCGAGGTGGTGAGCATCACGTTCTCGGGCTTCAGGTCGCGATGGACCAGCGCCAGCGCCTCGCCGTTGTCGGCCGGGGATGTGAATGCCTGGTAGAGCGCGTCGGCGATCTCGCAGCCGATCTCGATGGCGGCCTCGGTGTACACCTGCTCGCGGGCCTTGCCGCAGTCGTCGAGCACGGTGCGGAGCGTCACCCCGTGTACGTACTCCATCACGACGGCCTTCTCGGCCTCGAGGAACTCGAACACCCTCACGATGGCGCGATGTTTCACCTGGTCGAGCAGCGAGAATTCCTGCCGCAACAGGCGCAGTGACTCGGCGTTGGTGCTCTCGCGCAGCGTCTTGATCGCCACCACGCGGCGCTTCCCCGGGCTCCCGCCCCGGCCCGGCACCTCGCCCACCGCGAGGTAGACAGCACCGAACTGGCCGCGGCCAAGCTCGCGGATCACCTCGTACTGGGCGACGTTCACGCCCGGCCCACCAGGCCAAAGAGCGCGCGCCTCACGTTGAACAAGGCTGCTGGCAGGTAGGCGGCGACGATGAGGGCGGCGAAGATCGGCATCACCGCCGCGATTGTCGCACGGAAGGGACCGGGCAGCACCCAGCCATCGTCGCCCTCGGTCCCCGGCGGGCCGTCGAGCCAGGCCGAGGGGTACACGGTGACGGTGGACTCCACCTGGTAGGGGGCGTTGATGCGCACGGTGACCGTGAAACTCCGGCGCAGGTGGAACGGATCCACGCGGTAGCGAAGTTCGTACCAGGCATAGCGCTTCTGGGCGGCGGCGATGAAGGCCTCGGCGAGCCCGTCGGCGTCTCTCTTGACGTAGGACTTGCCGCCGCCCACCTTGGCCATCCACTCGAGCGCGGCGTTGTCGACGCCCATGTTCTCGACGTTGCCGTTGATCACCTGCTCGGCCCAGCGCTCGCACAGGTTGCGCGGCTTCACCTCGATGCCCTCGGGCACCTTGAAGCGCCGCCACGCCTTCCGCCCGAGCCCCACGGTGAAGAGGTCGGGCTGGTAGCCGCGCACGCCGCCGCGCCCGAGGCGCACGTCGCGCAGGGTCGTGAGCAACTCTTGCAAGCGCGGGACGTTGTCGCCGCAGAGGTCTTGCGGGCGCTCGTTGTTGAAGCCGTCGGTGAGCGCGATGACCGTGGGCGCCTTGCGGCCGTTCTCCACGGCCTGGCGCACCTCGGCCTGCTCGGCAATCGACGTCATCGAGAATCGCACCGCCTGGTAGAGGTAGGTGAAGCCCGAGCCCACCTGGAGCTGGTCTTTCACCAGCTTCCGGTACTCCTTCGCGTCTTCGACCACCCACTTGCCGCCGAGCGGCTCCGGGAGCCCGCCGCGGAAGACCAGCGGCGACACGGCGGAGGCCGTCCCCGGGGGAAAGAAGGAGTCCACCACATCGCGACGGAGCAAGGCCTTCTTCAGCTTGTCCATGCGCGACAGGCCATCGGCCCCGTCGACCACGGCCATCGAGCCCGAGCCGTCCATGAGGAGCACGTAGAGGTTGTTGGTCTGCTCCTCGTCGTGGGGGACGAGCTTGATGCGCGTCTCGCCAGGGACATCCACGTCTTTGCCCTGGTGATACACCGAGATGGAGTCCTCGTTGAGCGCCATCGGGCGCACCTGCCCGTCGATGCTGAGCTGGATGGCGAGGCGGACGGTGCCGCTGGCGCGGTCGATGAACGGGTAGCAGAGGTGGCGATCGGGGTCGCGGATGGCGTCGCTGCCGCACTCGTCGTCGCTGTCGTAGATCTGGAGCGTTTGCTTGGTGTCGGCGCCGGCCGCCTTGCTCGGCCCCAGCCGCACCGTTGAGCCGCGGACGTGGGTGCGAGTGTCGTCGGCGCAGGCCGCGAGGAAGACCAGGAGCGCCAGCAGGGCTCTCACCGCTCCTCCCGCGGCAGCATCAGGAACTCGACGACGGTCTGCTTGCCCCTGCCCCCCATCACGATGCGATCGCCGCTCGACAGCCGCGTCTCCAGCGGCGCGGGGCGGGTGGCGTCGTAACTGAGATCGACGCTCTCGAGGAAGCGCCGCACCACGGTGGGCGCCAGCGTGAGGCCACGAAGGCGGTATTCCTGCTTCTTGTTGACCAGCACGCTGGCATGCAGCTCGAGCACGGCGTCGCCGGCGGGCAGGAACAGGTCGAGGCCGCGGGGGAAGTGCCCGACGAAGCGCTCGCGGACGCCGTTGTCGAGGCCGTCGATGGGGATGCGACGGCCGTGACGGGTGATGGTGAGCACCCGGAGCCAGCCGGCGTACAGGTCGTCGGGCACGCCCCAGGTGAAGGCGCCGAAGAAGAAGCCGAAAGCCGCGGAGCCGAGCGCGGAAGCGTAGAACAAGTCCTGGTTGAAGGCGAACTTAGGGTAGCCCACCGCGAACCACACCGCCGCGCCCCCGAGCCCAGCCAGCGCACCGCCCACGACGTGCGCCAGGCCGCCCCGGAGCTTGCGCACCAGCGCCGTGCCGAGCCCGGCGCCGAAGCCGGTCGTCATCCACGCGATCCACCGGTAGCGCAGCGACACGAGGCTGGGGTCGAGCACGTCTTCCTCGGTGCCGAGACTGGCGAGCATCTTGGTGCTCACCAGCGCCCAGATCCAGTACATGCCGATCGACACGAGCGCGGCCACCGAGGTGGCGAGCGCCGCCAGGAGCGCGCGCTTCCACAGCACCGTGCGGCGCAGTGAGCCCTCGGCGAGCACGCTGCCGCCCCCCGCCGCGGCGGAGATGGCGCCGAGGAACACCGCTCCGTCCCACTCCACCGACCAGGGCGCCCATACCCAGGTGAGGCTGAGCACCAGCCACCAGGCCGCGAGGCAGAAGGCCATGCAGGCGAAGCCCACCACCACGTGCCGGAAGGGCGTGTAGGGGATGAGGTAGATGTTCACGACGGGGCGACGTAACCGCCGAGCGAGGCGCGAGGTGCGTTAGCTTGCCCCCCGCCGATGCCGCGCGACGATCTCGCCCTTTACCTCACGCTCTCCCCCGAGTTCGGGGGCACCCGCTTCGGCCCCTTCGAGGGCCTCGAGGTGCGCCTGGGCTCCGACCGGGAGCGCTGCCACATCGTCTTGCCAGAAACCTTCGGGGTGTCGCGCGAGCACTGCAAGCTCATCCGGCAGGGCGATGGCGGTTTGATCCTCGCGGCGGCAGAGCGCACCGCGGCGGTGTTCGTGTGGAAGGGCGACGCGCGGCGGCCGATCCAGATCCAGACGCCCACGGCGGTACGCCCCGGCGACAGTTTCGCGCTGGTGTCGCCCGAGGGGGCGAAGTTCACCGTCGAGATCGCGGCGCTGCCCCCCGAGATGCTGGCCAAGCGGCAGAAGCACGCGCGCGGCCGGGCCGGGCTCACCGGCGAGAAGCTCGCCCGCGAGGGCTGGCGCATGGCGCTGGCCCGCATCTGGTCGATCGGGCCCGTCGGCATGGTGATGCGGGCCTGGTACCTCGTCAAGTCGGGCACCCTCTGGCAGCCGCGCATCCTCATCACCGCCGCCATCGCCGCCTTTGGCTACCTGGCGGCGCTCGCGGGTTCATGCTCGGCGCTGAAGTTCAAGGCCGACGCCCTCTCCGTGGAAGAAGACCTGGAGCAGTGCCAGGAAGCGGCTGGGTTCGCGAAGGGACTGGGTGGCTCGGGCATCGAGAACCGTAGCTTCGACCAGCTCGCCGCCGGTATCACCGCCAACGAGACCCTCGGCCTCATGCTGCAGAAAGAGAACGCGCTGCGCCAGCTCGTGGAGCAGAAGGCCAAGGCGATGGCGGGCGACGACGCCAGCGCCTACGACTGGCTCTTCCGCGAGGGCAGCGGGGCGGCGGGGCAGTGGATCCTGTGGCGTGAGCGAGTGCAGAAGTCCGAGTCGCTCGACGAGTTCACCATGCACGTGCTGCCCTACACGGCCGCCGTCCGCAAGCGCACGGAGACGGACTGGAACTTCTGGCTCGACGTCACCAACAAGCAGAGCTGCCTGCGGGGGCCGTCGCGACTCACCTACCGCCAGGCGCGCTCGCTCGGGCTGGAGAGCGTGATGCTCGACGCCTACAAGCCGGCCGACGCCGCCAGCCTCGGCGCCGACGACGCGGCGCGCGCGCAGTTGCTCATCACCACGTCGACGGAAGCGGGCGAGCCGCCACCCGACCCGCCGCCCGCCTCGCAGGTGGCCGCCCTCGCCAACGCCGCTGAGTCGTGCGTGTACGCCGCGGGCGATGACGATCGCGACAACCCCTCGAGGGTGATGGCAGTGCTCAACCGCGAGCTTGGCCGCGAGGCCGCCGCCGTGCCAGACTCGGGCAACAACTCGGCTGGCATGGGCCGAATCCTGAAGTACTACGCCGCCGACACTCCGGGCAACAAGTACGCCACCGGCGCCCCGCTGCTCGACTTCCGCAACGGCCTCGCCACGCCGCTCAAGGACCACCCCAGCGGCGAGAAGATCATGGAGAAGGCCGCCGAGGCGGTCGCGCGGTCCATCGTGCTGCCCTGCGTGGG
>VGRQ01000404.1 GCA_016875315.1 Deltaproteobacteria bacterium
TGGCGACGCCGGCGATCGCGACCGCAAGGGCAACCGCCGCGGCGGTCGCGTCGAGCACTCCATGATGGAGATGAACGAGGGCCGCAAGCGCAAGCACAAGCCCCACAAGGGCGCCGAGGCGCGCGTGGAGCGCGACAAGGTCAAGCGCAAGGTGCAGGTGGAGGGCGAGATCACCGTCGCCGCCTTCGCCCACGAGCTTGGCGTCAAGGCCACCGAGCTCATCAAGCTGCTGATGAGCATGGGGCAGGTGGCCACGGTCAACCAGGCCATCGACTATGAAACGGCGGCGATCGTCGCGCAGGAGCTCGGCCACGAGGTGGTCAACACCGCTTTCTCCGAGAGCGAGCACCTCATCCAGCACGTGGCGGAAGACCCGGCGCTCCTGCAGGGGCGCCCGCCGGTCATCACGGTGATGGGGCACGTCGACCACGGCAAGACCACGCTGCTCGACGCCATCCGCAAGGCGCGCGTGGCCCAGGGCGAGGCCGGCGGCATCACGCAGCACATCGGCGCCTACCAGGTCAAGCGCGGCGACAAGTTGATCACCTTCATCGACACGCCCGGCCATGCCGCGTTCTCCGCGATGCGCGCGCGCGGGGCGAGGGTCACCGACGTCGTCATCCTCGTCGTCGCCGCCGACGACGGCGTGATGCCGCAGACGATCGAGGCGATCAACCATGCCAAGGCGGCCAAGGTGCCGATCATCGTGGCGGTCAACAAGATCGACAAGCCCGGCGTCAACCCGGAGCACGTCAAGCGCGTGCTCATGGAGCACGGCCTGGTGCCGGAAGAGTACGGCGGCGACACCATCTGCTGCCCGGTGAGCGCGCTCAAGGGCACCGGTATCGACGCCCTGCTCGACAGCGTGCTGCTCGTGGCCGAGGTGGCCGATCTCCGCGCCAATCCCGACCGGCACGCCGAGGGCGTGGTGCTCGAGTCGCGACTGGAAACGGGTCGCGGCGCCGTCGCCACCTTGCTGGTGAAGACCGGCACCATCAAGCAGGGCGACGTCCTGGTCATCGGCAACACCTGGGGCCGCGTCCGCGCGATGCACGACGACCGCGGGGGTCGCCTCAAGGAGGCCGGCCCCTCCACGCCCATCGAGATCTTCGGCCTGGAAGACATCCCCGCCGCGGGCGACGATTTCGTGGTGGTCAGCTCGGAGAAAGACGCGCGGACGCTCGCCGAGCACCGTGCCAAGGCCGCCCGCGAGGGCGCGCAGTCGCAGCGCAAGGCGCTCACCGTCGACGACCTGTTCAAGCAGGGCGGGCAGGGCTCGCAGGCCGAGCTGTTCCACCTGGTGCTCAAGGCCGACGTGGGTGGCTCGCTCGAGGCGCTCAAGGGCGCTCTCGAGGGCATCGAGGTGTCGGGCACCACGCTGAAGATCCTCCACGCGGCGATCGGGCCGGTCAACGAGTCCGACGTGAACCTCGCCGCCGGCAACAATGCGCTCGTGGTGGCGTTCAACGTGAAGTCCGACGCCAAGGCCCGGCAGGCCGCCGAGCAGCATGGCGTGGAGATGAAGCGCTACGACGTCATCTACCAGGTGATCGACGAGGTGAAGGCGCGCCTCACCGGGCTGCTCGCGCCGGTGTACGAGGAGCAGAAGATGGGCGAGGCCGAGGTCCGCGCCGTCTTCAACGTCAGCAAGTCGGGACCGGTGGCGGGCTGCATGGTGCTCAGCGGCAAGGTGCAGCGCGGCGCCACCGGGCGTGTCATGCGCGCCGGCAAGCAGGTACACGAGGGCAAGCTCTCGGGCCTGAAGCGATTCAAGGAAGACGTGCGCGAGGTGGTCGAGGGCTTCGAGTGCGGCATCAGCATCGAGGGCTACACCGACATCCAGAACGGCGACCGCCTCGAGTTCGTGGTGAAGGTCGAGGTTCCTCGCACCTAGTTGTCCGTGTACCTCCCTGCCGCCGACGAGGAAGTGTGGGTCGGGGTCGTGCGCATGCTCGTGCACGTTCCCGGTAGCCGCACGCTCAAAGACCGGCGGCGCGCGGTGCAGTCGCTCGTTCAGCGCATCGCCGCCCGGCACCACGCGTCGGTGGCCGAGGTCGGGCACCTCGAGAGCCCCGGTGCCGCCGTCGTGGCCGCGACGGTGGTGGCGAACCAGCCGCAGCTAGTCCGGGCTCGCCTCGATGCGATTCGTCGCGAGGCAGAGCTGGCGGCCGACAGCGTCTTCGTCGACAGCAACACGTGGGTACTCAAGATGAGCGCCGCCGACGAGGTGGCCTCTAGAGCTTGACGCGTCAAATGTGATACTGTCCTCTGCATGAAGGACGCCGCCATTCCTCTCTCCCGCGGTCACCTCTACGCGCTCGGCGCGATGTCGATGGCCCTCGCTTTCCTCGCCTTCTTCGTGGGCCTGGCCCTGGGCCAGCGCACCCCGGAGGCGGAGGCGGAAGGACCGGTGGTCTTGCCGCTGGTGGCCGACCAGGTGCAGGGCGGCTCGCTCGAGGCGCTGCTCGCGCGCGTGTCGGAGGCGCAGGGCGCCGGCGTGAGCTTCCCGGCGGAGCTCGGCTCCTCGGCCCCCTCGGCCTCCGTCGACGGCGTGCCCACCGGCGGCTGGGCGGTGCAGGTGGGCGAGTACCCCGAGATCGAGGGCGCCGACCGGCTGGTCGCGCAACTGCGCGAGGCGGGGCTGCCGGCCTACCGCGTGCGCGTGCTGGTCGACGGCCACCGCCGCGAGCGCGTGCGCGTGGCCGGCTACTCCACGCGCGAATCCGCCGCGATCGCCATGGCCGACGTCGCGAGTCGAGCAGGCTCGGCGAGCCCCGCGGTGGTGCCGGCCCCTTGACAGGGCGCCTCGTGATCGCGAAACTGGCGCGGTCGCAGGAGTCGTGATGCTGCCGGTGCTGTCGATCCTCGCTGCCTCCTCGCTGGCCGTGGCCCAGGAGGGCTTCGTCCAGGTGGGCGGATCGGCGTCCACGCCCGACTACTACGTGATCCAGCCGGGCGACACGCTGTGGGACATCTCCACCCGCTTCCTCGGCGACCCCTACCAGTGGCCCCAGTTGTGGTCGTACAACGAGTACATCACCAACCCCCACTGGATCTACCCGGGAAACCGGATCTACTTCCGCCTGGGCGACTCCTTGTCGCCACCGAGCGCCGTGGTCGAGGCGGTGGAGGACATCCCCTACCAGCCACCCGACGAGCAGGTGACGGTGGTCGACGACACCTGCGACTACCCGCCCGTGTTCAACGACACGCGCCGCGGCCAGCGCCTCACCGCGCCCGGCCTGCTCGGGAGCCCCGATGACTTCGCCGCGCGCGGCAAGCTGATGTGGTCGCAGTCCGGGGGCGAGAGCCTCGCCGAGAACGACTACATCCACCTTCGCATGGACGCCAACCAGGTGGCAGAGTGCGGCGACATCGTCGGCATCTGGCGCCCAGTGAGCGGCCGCATCGCGAAGAAGGGTGTGCGGGGACGCGTGTATCGCGCTGTCGCGACGGCGCGCGTCATCCGCGTTGACGACCGGGTGGCCACCGCGGTCATTCGCGACAGCTTCGCGGAGGCTCGCCGCGGCGACCTCGTGGGCGACGCCATCCCAGTCGACGTGACGGTCGACGTCCGCGCCCCGAGGGGCGACATCGAGGCCGAGGTGGTCGCGCGCCTGAACTCGGAGATCGAGATCGCCGGCACCTACGAGACGGTGTTCATCAACCGCGGCACCAGCGACGGCGTCGACGTGGGCACGGCGCTCTACCTCGTCTCCCAGCGCGACGGGCGGGCCCAGCTCCGCGACCGCGACGACCAGCGCCTCCCCGAGCGGGTGGTGGGCCGCGTGGTGGTTGTCCGCGCCGGGGAGGACCACTCCACGGCAGTGGTGGTCGATGCCGCGCGCGAGCTCGCCGACGGCCAGCGGGTCGTGTCGACCCCGAACGACGAGAAGTAGGCCGCCGCGCGGGTTGACCGGCGCGGGCCGGTGCGCATCCTAGCGGCCTCGTGGGGGTGCGCTTGGACTTGCATGCTGTCTCGGTGATCGTTCCTGGGCAGGCATCGTGGCCCCGCCCGCTGGTGGGCCTGCCGGGGGCACCGTTGTTGTTGTACGCCCAGGGGAACCTGGAGCGCCTCCAGGCACCGATGGTGGCGCTCGTCGGGGCCCGGTCGTGTACCGGCGAGGGCCGGGGGATGGCGCGGCGCCTGTCGGTGGCCGTGGCCGAGGCCGGGGGCGTGGTGGTGAGCGGCCTCGCGGCGGGGATCGACGCCGAGGCTCACCTCGCGGCGCGCGGTCGCACCGTGGCCGTGCTGGGACAGGGGCTCGGCGCGCCGATGGCGCGGTGGCAGCGCGACCTGCGGTCGCGGGTGCTCGACGCGGGCGGGCTGGTGCTCAGCGAGTACGAGTGCGACACCGCGGCCTCCGCGTGGACCTTCCCGCGGCGCAATCGCATCATCGCTGGCCTGGCGCGGGCGGTGGTGGTGGTCGAGGCGGCCCGCCGGAGCGGGTCGAAGAACACCGCCGCGCACGCCCTCGCCTTCGGTCGCGACGTGTACGCGGTGCCGTGGTCGCCGGGCATCCCCACCGCGGAGGGCTGCCTCGACCTCATCGAGCAGGGCGCAGGCGTGGTGCGGGGCTCCGATACCGTCGCGGGGCTCGTGGGCGGGGCGCCGGGATAGGCATCGCCGATGGCCCGCGCAACCTACGAGCACGTCGAGATCGAACCCGCCGCGAGTGACTTCGTCGAGTTGCTGCGCGAGCTTGGGCACCTCGACGACGCCGGCATCGAGGTGCTCACGAGCGACCTGATGCGCGCCGGGAGCAGCGGCAAGCCGGTCACGCTGGCCGACGTCCGCAGGCAGGCAGCGACCCAGCTGTTCGAGCTGCGCGAGCAGATGCGGCCCGACCAGCGCGAGTTGCTCGACGCCGAGTGGGGCCGCCTCTTCGCCTAGGCTGGGTGACTAGAGCAGCTCGGCCACGCGCTGGATGCCCCGGACGGCTCCCGTGTTGCCGCGGGCCGCGAGGCCGGCGATCGCGAGGCGCGCGGCCTCGGCGATGTCGCTAGCCACCACGGCGTAGGTGACCACGTCGCCGCCCTTGCCGTCGGCGGTGACGGTGAAGGCGCTCGCCTTGGCGCCGGT
>VGRQ01000405.1 GCA_016875315.1 Deltaproteobacteria bacterium
CCGACGACGACGCGCCGACCGGCGCCCCCGTTGCCGCGCCGAGCACCACCGGCACCTTCACCTGCTCCGACGTGGGCATCCGGCAGATGGCCACGCCCTTGCACGCCTGGTAGCCGACGTCGAGGGTGAGGGTGACCGCGCCCTCGGGACCAGTGACGGGCACGACGATGTCGAAGTCGTGGACGAAGTCTTCCCGGGCGGTACCGTCGGCCTCGCTGCCGGTCTTTTCCCCCGCGGGGAGCTGCATCTCGCCGAGCGTGTAGCCCTGCGGTTCCACCAGGGTGGTGGACATGAACATCTTGTTGAGGTGCCACTCGCCGTGAAGGTCGACGTGGATGGTGGCGGTGCCGGGAGGCCCCGGCTGGCCGGTGAAGGTGACGGCCAGCTCCTCGGCGGGCTCCTGCGCCTGCGCGGCGGCGACGCCCGGGATCGGGGCGACCCCGGCGACGTTCACGCGCGCGTCGAGGCGGTCGGCGCGGTCGGGGTAGCAGAGCCCCTCGCGACAGGCCTGGTGGGTGACGAGCAGTTTCACCACGTAGGCGCCGCTCGCGTCGGCGGGCACCCTCGCCGGCAACTCCACCACCAGCTCGCCCTCGTACACCTCGCGCTGCCGGGCGGGGTTGGCCGGGTCGGACTGGAGCTTGCCCGGGGGCTCGACCGGGGCGCCGATCGTCAACGACGCGGCGTCGATCACGTCGACGGCGAGCTGGTCGGCGTACACGTGGTGGCCCGCGGGGATGCTCAGGCGCACGGCGATGGGCACCTCGGCGCCGGGCGAGGCGATGGCGTCGGCCACCTCCACCCGCACCGGAGACTCGACGGCCAGCGCGAGGCTGCTCCACAAGGCGAGGAAGAGCGCGTACATCGGGACAGGCGCTAACACGCAGGCGGCAGCCGCCATCCCCCGGCGGTTAGCGGTCGGCCCGATGCGCGTGGCGGTCCTCATCCCGGTGCTCGACGAGGAGGAGGCGCTGCCCCGCGTGCTCGCCGATCTCCCCCGCGGCCTGCGCGTGCTCGCCTGCGACAACGGCAGCACCGACGGCAGCATGGCGGTGGCCGAGGCCCACGGCGCCGAGATCGTGCGCTGGCCGCAGCGGGGCTACGGCGGCGCGGTGCTCCACGGCATCCGCGCGCTCGCGACGGACCCGCCCGACGTGGTGGTGGTGCTCGACGGCGACTACAGCTTCTACGCCGACGACCTGCCGCGACTCATCGGCCCCATCGAGCGTGGCGAGGCCGACATGGTGCTGGGGGAGCGCCTCTCCCTCGCCGAGCCCGGCGCGCTCACGCCGCAGCAAGTGGTGGGCAACCGCCTCGCCAACTTCCTCATCTGGCTCGACAGCGGCCACCGCTACCTCGACCAGGGCCCCTTCCGCGCCATCCGCTACGACCGCCTCGTCGAGCTCGGGATGAGCGACCTCACCTGGGGATGGAACGTGGAGATGCAGATGAAGGCCCTGCAGCACGGCCTCCGGGTGCTGGAGGTGCCGGTTCGCTGCCGCCCGCGTATCGGTCGCTCGAAGATCAGCGGCACCGTCAGCGGCGTGCTGCGCGCCGGCGCGAAGATCACCTGGGCCTGCTGGAAGTACAGGAGATAGAACCATGATTGTCATCTTCGCCCGCGTGCCCGAGCCGGGCCTCACCAAGACGCGGCTCATCCCCGCGCTCGGGCCGGTGGCGGCGGCTCACCTCGCGGCGGCGATGACCGGCGACGTCATCGACCTCGCGCGGGGCACCGGCCTCCCCTTCCGCGTGGCGCTGGCCGGCAGGCCCGACCACCCCTGGGTGCGCACCCTCGACTGCGACTGGGAACCGCAAGCTGAAGGCGATCTCGGCCGGAAACTGGCCCACGCCCTCCGCGACGGCGGCGTGGCCATTGGCACCGATGCGCCCACGCTGCCGGCGGCGCTGCTCCACGAGGCGCACGCCTCCACCGCCGACGTGGTGATCGCCCCTGCCTTCGACGGCGGCTACGTGCTCGTGGGCGTGTCCGACCCGGCCGACGTGTTCGACCTCGTGCCCTGGTCGAGCCCCGACACCTTCGCCCGCCAGCACCAGCGCGCCCTCGACCTCGGCCGGAGCGTGCGCGTCTTGCCCTTCTGGTACGACGTGGACGAGCCGGGCGACGTGGACTTCCTGTCGCGACACATCGGCACGCTACCGGGCAAGGTCGCCCCGCGTACCCGAGCCTGGCTCGCGGGCCGCTGACTAACGACCCGGCGCCCGGCCCAGGCGCGCGTCCCAGGGCCACGCGGTCCCGTCGAGCTGGGTCAACATCGCGCCGTCCCGCAGGTCGATCACCCGCCCGGGCTCGCCATCGACCACGAGGTAGTGCTGCACGACGAAGAGCCGGGTGAAGCCGCCATCGCCGGTCGCCAGCGGTGCCCAGGTGCCGCCGCGCTCCACCAGCACCGGCCCGCCGTAAGTGGCGTCGTTCGACTCGCCCCCGTCGTCGACGAGGCGCCACGCCATGCGCGGTACCGTGGCGCCCGCCGCCGTGCGCGTGATCCAGCCGATCCGGTCGCCCCCGGCCACCGCGTCGAGCGTATCGATGAGCGAAGCGTCGGCCCCGGTGGCGCCAGGCTGCCAGCGCAGCTCCTGCGTGTCGCCGTCGCTCCCTCGCTCGTAGGTGTAGAAGCTCAGGGTCGAGGATGTCACCGCCTGGGTCGTGGATTCCCAGCCCTCGGCGCCTAGCCGCCAGGCGCCCATCGCGACCTGCTCCATGCAGGGTCCCTCGCAGTTGCCCTCGTCGCCCTCCGCCGGCAACAACGCGCGGCGCTCCAGCAACACGCCCTCTCGTTGCACCGACAGGCGCGCGGTGACCTCGGCCCCCGCCGGCGCGGATCCCAGCTCGGGAAGGGGGGGCAAGGGGCTGGCCGCGCCGCCGTTGACCGGCACCTGGTAGCCGGGCACTGCGCCCCCGGTGACCGCCACGAAGCGCGGGGCCCCCGGGACGAACTCCAGCGACTCCGGGCAGGCGGGCAGCTCGGCGAGCAAGGTGGTGCCGAGGTCGGGGAGGCGCATCACCTCTACCCGGCAGCCGGGCGCAGCCTCGCGGAGCAGCAGCAGATCGGCCTGGGCGGCGGGGGGCAACATGTCGGCGCTGGCGATGGGCTCGGGAGCCGGCTCCACCGGCACCTCGGCCACCGGAGGCGGCGCCTCGGCCACCACTTCCACCGGGGGCGCGGGCCGGAGGGCCTCGACCAGGTCACATCCACTGAGGAGGAGCAGCATGCGCCTACTTAGCGCTCCCGGCGCGGCGATCCCCTCGCCCTCGCGATAGTTTCGGCTCCCCTCCCCGGCCCTCCCCATGCCACTCCTCCAGGGCGCCCTGCCCGACAGCGTCAAGACCGTTCACATCATGGGCATCGGCGGCACCGCCATGGCCGCCTTCGCGGGGATGCTCAAGGACGCCGGCTACGCCGTTACCGGCAGCGACACCGGCGTGTACCCCCCGATGTCGGACTACCTCGCCTCGCTCGGCATCGAGGTGATGATCGGCTACAACGCCAAGAACCTCGACCATCGCCCCGATCTCGTCGTCGTCGGCAACGTGATCCGCGCCGAGTACGAGGAGGCCCAGGCGCTATTAGCCTCCGACCTGCCCTATGCCTCGATGCCCCAGCTGCTCGGCGCCCGGTTCCTCGAGTCGCGACACAGCATCGTGGTCGCGGGCACCCACGGCAAGACCACCACCACCGCGATCATCGCGCACCTCGTCGACGCGGCCGGGCTCGACCCGGGCTTCCTCATCGGCGGTCTTGCCAAGAACTTCGACCGCACCGCCCGCACCGGCACCGGGCCCCACTTCGTCATCGAGGGCGACGAGTACGACACCGCCTTCTTCGACAAGGGGCCGAAGTTCCTGCACTATCGTCCCAAGACGGCGATCATCAGCTCGGTGGAGTTCGACCACGCCGACATCTACCGCGACCTCGACCACGTGAAGTCGAGCTTCCGGAAGCTGGTCGACATCGTGCCCAGCGACGGGTGCCTCGTGGCGCGGTGGGACCACGACAACGTGCGCGACGTTGGCCTCGACGCCTCCTGCGAGGTGCGCCGCTACGGCGCCGGCCAGACCTGGGACGGCCGCATCGAGTCGGTCGACACCGCCCGCGGCGTGCAGTCCTTCACGGTGTTGCGCGAGGGCAACGCCTGGGGACGTTTCGAGTCGATCCTCGTCGGCGAGCACAACCTCTACAACCAGGTGGCGGCGGTGGCGGCCCTGGAACGCCAGGGGTTCACCCCCGAGCAGCTCGCCCGGGGCTTCTCGAGCTTCCTGGGGGTGAAACGGCGGCAGGAGGTGATCGGCGAGCCGCGGCACATCACCGTGCTCGACGACTTCGCGCACCACCCCACCGCCGTGAAGGTGACGCTGGAGGCGCTGCGCCTGCGCTTCGGTGGCCGGCGGCTCTGGGCCATCTTCGAGCCCCGGAGCGCCACCTCGCGACGCAAGGTGTTCCAGGAAGCCTACGCCTCGGCCTTCGGCGCGGCCGACGTGGTGGTGGTGGCGCACGCCCACGACCAGGGCCGCATCGCCGAGGACGAGCGTTTCGACTCGGCCACGCTGGTGGGCGACATCCGGGCGCGGGGCCAGGAGGCCTTCGGCTACGACACGGTCGAGGAGATCGTGGCGGTGGTGGCCGCCAACGCCCTGCCCTGGGACGTGGTGGCGGTCCTGTCCAACGGCGGCTTCGGCGGCATCCACAAGAAGCTGCTGGCCGCGCTCGCCGGCTGAGGCTTCTGGCTCAGGCCACGGCGAACCAGTCGCGACCTTCCACCAGCTCCGGTCGCAACGCCGCGATCTGAGCCCGCACCTCCTCGCGCCCGCCGCGCGAGCCCACCGCCACGAGCAGCAAGTCGAGGCCGAGCTGGGCCAGCGACCCGGGCGGCGTGACCGGCACGCCCTGTCGCGACACGAAGCCGGGGCGACCGGCGCCGATGTCGATCACAGCGGCCAGGTCGTGGCCCCGCGACCGCAGCCACGCCAACCAGGGCCGGCCGGCCTTTCCGGCACCCCACACCGCGACCCGGCGGGGCGCGGCGAGCCGTCCCGACGCCAACCACGCGCTCTTC
>VGRQ01000406.1 GCA_016875315.1 Deltaproteobacteria bacterium
CCGGGACCAACGGCGTGAACGCCCACGCCGCGTTCCACGGCGAGGCGGCCACGGGGCCGCTCCTCGTCGGCCCCCCACGGACGCTCGCCCGGCTCGGCCGCGCCGACGTGAGCGCGATCACCGGCATCGATGCCGGGTGCCTCGTCGCCTGCACCGACGGGACGCTGGCGCGGGTGGGCGAGGGCGGAGTGACGGCGCGGGACAGGACCTCGTCGCGATGCGTCGCCCTCGTGTGTACCCCATCCCACGTGGTCGCGCTCTCGGCGGGGAGCGGCCACTCGGTGCAAGGCGTCTCCCTGCACGCCCCCGCGACGCTCGCGCTGCTCGCACAGGACGCGACGCGCTCGCCGCTGGTGGCCCTCCGGCTCGGCGACCCCCACGTGCTCATCAGCGTCGACGACGGCGGCCACCCCACCGACCGCTGCACCTGGCGCTACGAGTGGCGGCCACCCGCCCCGGTCGGCCCACCCGAGGCCATCGCCCAGGGCAACGACGTGCCCGACGGGCCCTGGACCTGGACGGGTCCGACCTGGTTTCGACATGATCGCCCGACCACGATGCTCGGCGCCTACCTGGTCGAAGCCAGCGACGGGCGACTGCGCGCCCACGACACCTCGAAACGATGCCTGCTCGTACTGCCCCTGGCGGACGTCTCGGCGCTCGGGGTATCGCCCGACGGCGGCACCCTCTACGCCGGGACCACCAGCGGCGAGGTGCTGGCGATGACGGTCACCCGCGGCAGCTGATCCCGCCGCCGCGGGGATACGAGGCACCGGCGAGGTGCGGGTGTTCAACGAGCTCGCCAAGATCGACTTCGTCGTGACGATCGACGGCCGGGACGTGGCCGTCCAGACCGACCATCGCGAGGCCGAACAGATCGAGGCGGACTGGGAAAGCAGCGTGCTGTTCGCGGCGGCGCGGGTGCGGAACCCGCTGCGCTCGGGGCGCTGCGCGGCCGTGCGCTACGCCGCGATGCAGGGCCCGCCGGCGCGCTTCGCTCGCCTGCTCACCGCGCTCGGCGCCACCGTCGAGGTCACGCCCGGAGAGACGCTGCACGAGGCCGCGCCCGACACAGCGCTCGCCGAGGCGGAGGTCAACGCCGCCATCGAGCGCCTGGGGGAGCGCGTGCTCGCGGAGCACGGGAGCCTCGAGGCCGCCGAGAAGGAGATCGCCGCGGGCCTCGACCGGGAGTCCGAGGCCGAGACCTGGGGTGCCGTCGTGGCGCTCGGCGCGGCCACGGTGGTGAGCATCCGCCGCAAGTACCCGGCGCGGCTCGTGGCCGACGAGGAGATTCACTGCATGATCCCTTACCGATTCGCGGTGGGGAACTCGGTGATCAACGTCTTCGGCCGCACCGAGCGCTTTCTCAACGAGGACCCCTCCGAGCTCCCCAGCCGGCTGCTCGCGGTGCTCGACGACCAGCAGGCGCCCGATGGCGAGGTGATGTTCCAGTTCCGGCCGCACGACTTCGCCGGTCGCGAGCTGGCGCTGCACGTCCCCTTCCTCGCCAACACCGACAAGGTCGATCCCCGGATGCCGATCCTCGGCATCGTGGTCGACCGCCCCTCCTCGGTGAAGTCGATGTCGCCCGACACCCCGGCCGACGACATCGCGAGGTACCGGGCCGAGGCCGGCCGGAACATCACCAGTGTCGAGGTGCAAGTCGACGAGATCAGCGTCGCCCAGGTCCGCGCCGTGGCGGTGTCGGGTCACTACTACGCCTCGGAGAAGCTCTTCGACCGCGACTTCATGCGCACCCTCCACGCGCGGCTCGGCGCGACGATGCTGGCGGCCGCGGTCCCCCGCAAGGGCCGCCTGTGGGTACACGACGGTGTCGTCGACCCGGAGGTGCTGGGTGCTTTCCTTGCCATCGTCACCGGCGAGTACGACAAGGCACCCCCCAGCGAGCGGCTCGGCACCACCCTCTTCGCCGTGGTGGACGGCGAGGTGGTGGGCGTGGCGCGCATCACCGGCAAGGACGGCCAGCCCATCGAGCACGAGGCGCCGAGGAAGAAGGGCTTCTGGTCCAGGCTCTTCGGCGGCTAGTCCTTGGGCTTCCTCGCTATCCACCCCGGCCACCTCGCGGGCGACGCGCACCTGGGCGACGAGCTCGTCCCTTCTCGCGTGAAGGAGTTGCGACTGGATCGGTGGCCCCCGGAGGTGGTGACCATCGACGGCCGCATCGGCTTCGTCCACGCGACGCACCGGCGCGATCTCGAGAACTTCGGGCGTCTCCACCGCATCCCCGTGGTCACCCGTGACGACGTGTGGTCCCTGATCGCCGAGGAGTTCCTCGACACCGAGTACGACGAGGCCCACCAGGCGCACACGCTCGCGCGGCTCGGCGAGAACGGCATCGACGAGAGCGAGGTCCGCGCCATCCGGGCGCGCATCGGCCCGCGCATGCTCGCGTACACCGCGCTCACCTGGGAGTGGGTACACTACGGCCTGGTCGACGTGCAGCTGGTGCTGCCGGCCAGCGACCGCCCCTGGACCGAGGCCATCGCCAATCGCGCCATCGAGCGTGGGCGAGAGCGACGGGTGCCCGACCTAGCCCTCGCCGACGTCGTCCAGCGCTGCCGCTGGCGCTTCCCCTGGGGCCACGATGCACTCCGCGACGAGCTGATCGCGGCGTGGTGCGAGCCGCACCGGCACTACCACGGCCCGCGTCACCTGCTCGCGGTGCTCGACGCCGTGGCCGGCCACCACCCGGCCGACGCCTTCACGCTGGCCGCGTTCTTCCACGACGCCGTCTACGATCCCCAGCGCTCCGACAACGAGGCCCGCTCCGCCGACTGGCTCGACCGCGCCACCCCGGGGCTCCTGGAGAAGGGCCTCAAGCCGGCCGACGTTGAGCTCGCCCGGTTGCTCGTACACGCCACCGCCCACCCTCTCGACGACATTCCTCCCGGCCCTCACGCCAAGTCCACCCGGCGCTTCCTCGACGCCGACTTCGGCATCTTCGCCTCTCTCCCCGAGGACTACGACGCCTACGTGCAGGGCGTGCGTGGCGAGTACGCCTTCCTTGCCGACGAGGCCTTCGCCCTCGGCCGCGCCGCCTTCATCGAGAAGCTCGCCGCCGCCGTGCACCGGCGCGGCTTCTTCTTCGGCGAGAGCACCCCGCTCGCCGAGCACCTCGCCCGCCAGAAGGTGCCGGAGGTTAAGGGTTAAGACTTGGCTCTTGCCACGTCAACAGCCTCCCACCGGGCGCTATGCTCCACCGGTGTGGTTCCTCCTCGCCTGCGCCCCACCCCCTCCGGGCGTCGATGCCTGCGTGGCGAGCGGGCCCTTCGACACGACGGGTTTCTTCCGCGTGGAAGCACGCTGCGGGCAGTGGTTCCTCCTCGACCCGCAGGGTGAGCCCACGCTCTCGATCGGGGTCAATGCCGCCGGGCCGAGCGGCGATGCGGGGCTGGAGTCGGGCATCGACCAGTATGCGGAGGCAGTGGCGGCCGCCTACGCCACGCCCGAGGACTGGGCCGACGAGGCCACCCGGCGTCTCCAGAACTGGGGGTTCACCACCGCCGGCGCCTGGAGTGACGACGCCCTTTTCCTCGACCGATTGCCCGTGGCGCCCGTGCTCTACCTCTCCGGCGGCGACTGGCAGAGCGGGAGCGTGGCCGACTGGCACGACCCGAGCTGGTCGCGAGGTGTTGCCGACAGCGTCGCCGCACAGGTGGCGCCCCTCGCCGGCAATGCGAGCGTACAGGGCTGGTTCCTCGACAATGAAACACGCTGGGGACCAGACTGGCGCGGCTCGGAGACCCTGCTCCAGCTCTACCTGGCCCTGCCCGCCGAGGCGCCCGGGAAGATCGTTGCCGTCGACCACCTGCTCGACCAGCTCGGCAACGTCGAGGCGGTGAACACTGCGCTCGGAACCACCTTCGCGTCTCGCGACGAGATGCTCGCCACCCTAGACTGGGACACCCTCGACGCCGGGGACTCCGAGCCCGAGAGCGGCCTCACCACGACCTGGCTGGAAGCTGCCGCCGACCACTATTTCTCCACCACCACCGAGGCGATCCGCGGCCACGACCCCGATCACCTGGTGCTCTGCAACCGCGACGTCTCGGTGATGACGCGCCTCGAAGTCCACCGCGCCGCCGCGCGCTACTGCGACGTGCTTTCCATCAACAACTACACCTTCGCGGAGGGCGTGGCCGAGGCGGCGATGGCGCTCTCTGGCGCACTCGACCCGGGCGACGCGCTCGCCGCCGTGCACGACGACCTCGCAAACCACGACCTCGACCGCCCCATCATCGTGAGCGAGTACGGCTTCCGGGCCGCCGACGCGGGACTCCCGAATAGCTGGCCGCCGATCTACCCCACGTACACGACACAGGACGAACGGGCCGCCGCGGCGAGTGCCTACGTCGACACCCACGCCGCGGCGCCGTGGATCATCGGCTGGCACTGGTTCCGCTGGGTGGACGAGCCGCCCGACGGCCGCTTCGACGGCGAGGACAACAACTTCGGCCTCGTCAACCTCGCCGACGAGCCCTACGAGGCCGTTACCACCGCGCTCGCCGGGGCCAACAGCCGGGCCCTGGCCGCGCGACGCCCGCCATCAGATTAGCCGCGCCGCGATGCCCTCCGAGCTCCTCCTGAGCCTGCGCGTCAACGGCGAGCCCGTGCGGCGGCTCGTCCACGCCTCGCGCAGCCTCCTCGAGTTCCTCCGCGAAGACCTCGACCTCACCGGCAGCAAGCACGGTTGCGACGTGGGCGACTGCGGCGCCTGCACCGTCCTCGTCGATGGGCTGCCGCGCCTCGCCTGCATCACCCTCGCCGCCGACATCGAGGGACGCGAGGTGACGACGATCGAGGGCGTGGCCCCCGACGGCCAGCTCACGTCGATCCAGGCGGCATTCGACCGCCACGTGGCGGCGCAGTGCGGCTACTGCACCCCCGGCTTCGTGATGGCGCTCACCCACCTGGCGGCCGAGAACCCGCGCCCCACCGAGGCCGAGCTTCGCGAGGCCCTCGGCAGCAACATCTGCCGGTGTACCGGCTACACGAAGATCCTCGCCGCCGCGCGCGAGGCGCTCAAGT
>VGRQ01000407.1 GCA_016875315.1 Deltaproteobacteria bacterium
GAGCGCGTCGTCGACGAGTTGCGTGACACTGTAGGTGATGCCGTTGCGGGTGCGGGTGTTGTAGTCGTAGGCCATCGCGTTGCCGCTGACGGTGCCGGTGTCGAGGTCGACCACCTGCGGCGCGGCGCCGTCGCCCGACATGGGGACGACGTTGATGTGCGACAGGTTGGTGAGCGCCTTGACGTCCATCTCGGTGGTGGCGGTCGGCAACCACACGGCCTGGAGCATGTTGCCGAGGTCGTCGCTCATGTAGAGCTCCTGCGCCTCGGGAAGGACTTGCGACGAGGTGATGCTGTTCTCGATGCGAGTCACCTGCGCGTTGAGCTGGTAGCGGAGCTTCACGTCGGGCGAGGCGAACCAGGTGAGCTTGACAAAGCCGCCGCCGTCGTAGCCGACATAGGGCGCGTCGGGATCGGCGCCGGCGTAGCTGTAGGTGTTGGTGCCCAGGTCGAGGCTGGTGAAATACCAGAGTTTTTCCTTCTTGATCGGCCCGCCCGCAGTGAGCGAGAGCGAGTGCGACATGAAGTCGTCCTTGTCTTCCATCACCCCGAGCAACTCGTACTGGCCACTCGTGGCCGCCATGCCCACGAAGTAGCCGGCGCTGCCGTGGTGCTCGTCGCCGCCGTCCTTGGTGACGACGTTGACGATCATGCCGGTGGCCTGGCCGAACTCGGCGGGCGCACCGTCGGTGTAGACCTGGATCTCCTCGATGGCGTCGAAGTTGACGTTGCTGCCGAAGGTCTTGGTGGCCGGGTCGCGGGTGCTGATGCCGTCGAGCAGGTAGTTGTTGCCGTACTGGCCCTCGCCGCGCACGCTGGGGTTGCCGTCGCCGGAGCCGCCGGAGGAGGTGTCGACCCGGCCCGACACGCCGGGGACCATGTTGACCACGTCCTGGTAGCTGCGCCCCACGGGCAACAGGTCGAGCGCGTCTTTGGTGAGCTGGGTGCTGACGGCGGAGCGGGTGGCGTCGATCACCGGCAGTTCTTCCTCGATGATCACCTCCTCGGCGCCCACTTTGAGCACGATGGGCACGAAGCTGGCCTCGTCGAGGCGCACCGTGACCTTGCGACGGATGGGGGCGAAGCCCGTCTTGAGCGCGCGCAGCTCGTGGGTGCCCACGGGCACGTTGAGGAAGCGGAAGTTGCCGTCGTCGTCGGACTCGACGATCATCTCGCCGGCGATGCCGGGGCCGGAGAGGATGACCGACACGCGAGGGACGGCGAGGTCGCCGTCGTCAGACACCGAGCCGCGCACCGTGCCCGTTTCCGCGGCCTCGACGTAGGCGGCGAGGATGGGAAGGAGGAAGATCATTGGGCCCCCGCGGCGTAGGTGAGCGTGTACTCGGTGCAGGAGTAAGCGGTGTCGGCCGAGTCGGGCGGCGCGCACTGGCCGCCGACGAGCACGTTGCCGGCGTCGTCGACCACCGCCAGGTAGTAGGTGCCGTCGGGCAGGCTCGGGGCGGCGAACGCCACCTTCCCGGTGCCGCAGTTCGACGCGAGCGTGATGTCGGCCCCCGCCTGGACACCGGCGCTGTCGAAGAGTCGCACCTTGCGGCTGGTGGCTTCGAGGCCACAGCCCACGATGGTGACGTAGTCGCCGGCCGCCACTTGCTGGGGCCCGACCGTGTTGATCGCCCCCGTTTCCGGGCACTCCACGTAGTAGTAGCCGGCGGTGCCGGTGAGCGTGGAGGTGGCGCCGCCTGAGGTGACCGAGATGTCGGCGTAGCCGTGCTTCCCCGAGGGGACGGTGCCCGCGAAGGTGTAGCCCACGTCGACGTCGCGAGTAGGCAGGGCCACGCTGGTGACGGCGTTTCCACCCACGGTGGCCTTGACGTCGTCGCCGAAGCCGTGGCCGGAGATCTGGATGGTGGTGCAACCATCCACCCAGCCGTAGATGGGGTCGATGGAAACAGCCGCGAAGCCGGGGTCGTTACACCCGGACAGCGCGGCCCACAGGAGAAGGGTCAAGGGAGGCCTCCGCGGTGCGCGGCGGCTCCTAACCTGCCTCAGACGCCGTGGTTAGAAAGACAGGGCGCGCGTCGTCACCGAGGGCATGACCGGGGCCTCGCGCGGCTGGGCGATGGCGTCGCGACCCGGGCTCCTGCTCTCCTCCTCGACCGGCGGGTCGCCGGCGCCCTCGTCGGCCTCGATCTCGGCGACGTCCGACTCCTCGGCGATGACCTCGTCCTCGGCCATGAAGTCGGGGATGGGCGGCGCCAGCGGCTCGTCGACGGGCACCTCGACCACCGGGATCTCCGGCGCCACCACCGCCGCGAGCACCGGCGCGTCGACCGGCGCGGTGCGCACGAAGGCCAGGACCCGGTGGCAGGGGACGATCACGATCACGCCGACGAGTGGTCCCTCGGTGACGCTCACCTGGCAGTCTCCGCCCATCTCGTAGCGGGCGAGGTCGCCCTCGATGATGGCCCCCGAGTCGAGGGTGATGGTGTCGGCGAGGGCCATGGCGGCGAGGAGCGTGAACATGCGGGTCTCCGTTTGGCGTGGAGACACCGCGACCGCGCGCGGCCGCTACCCGAGGCCGCGCAACAGGCCGAGGAGTGCCGCGCCGGCGAGCACGAGCATCATACTCGTGTCGCGACGAATGAACAGGTAGAGGGACCCGAGCATGACGACCAGGGCGATGTAGTCGACGTGCCCTTCTGGGAGGAGGGCATGCTGGGCCAGCCGTAGCCCGAGGTGAAGGATGACCCCCACCACGGCGGCCGACACGGCGGCCAGCGGCCCGGCCAGGCTGGGGACGGCCCGCGCCCGCTCCACCAGCGGCGCGCCGGCGAGGATGAAGCAGAATGAAGGAAGGAAGGTAAAGAACGTGGCCACGCCCGCGCCCGCCCAGCCCCGGGCCACGAAGCCGACGAAGGTCACCACCATGATCAGCGGGCCGGGCGTCGTCTCGCCGAGGGCAAGCCCATCCATCATCTGCGCCGAGGAGATCCACCCGCGCGCGATGGCGCCGTCGTGCAGGTAGGGCAACACGGCGTAGGCGCCGCCGAAGGTCAACAGCGCCAGCCCGGTGAAGAAGCCGGCCATGGCGCGGAGATCGTCGCCGAGCAAGAGGTAGGCGGCAGCGCCAAGGGCGAGGCTCGCGCCCGTCACCAGCACCGGGCGCCCCGGCGGCGCCGCGTGGTGGTCGCCGATCACCGCCTCGTCGTCGACCGCGGCCCGCGACGACGCGTGGCGGGCGGCGCCGAAGTGACCGGTGCGCCCCAGCGCGAGCGCGACGAGCACGAGGATGGGAAAGGGCACGCCAAGGAGGCAGGCCAGGAGGGTGACGGCCGCCAACCCGCGCGCCGGCCAGTTCCCCAGGGCGCGCCTGGCGATGCGCCACGCCGCCAGGAATACCACCGCGACCACAGCGGGCTTCACCCCGGCGAAGGTGGCCGCCACCAGCGGCATGGAGCCATAGGCGAGGTACAGCCAGGTGAGTCCCGAGAGCACGAAGAACGACGGCAGCACGAAGAGCCCGCCGGCGACGATGCCCCCGGGGATGCCATGCAGCAGCCACCCGATGTAGGTGGCGAGCTGCTGGGCCTCCGGCCCGGGGAGCACGGTGCAGTAGGCCAGCGCGTGCTGGAATCGCCCCTCGCTGATCCAGCGCCGGCGCTCCACCAGCTCGCGGTGCATGGTGGCGATCTGCCCAGCCGGTCCGCCGAAGCTGATGAAGCCGAGCTTGAGCCACCACAGGGCCGCATCGCGGAACGAGGGCGCGTGTACGGCCATGGCGCGCGACCCTATCGCAGGGCAGCGGCGGCACCAGATGGGCCGGTCGATCCGCTCGCCGTGGAGGGCGGAAGAGCGCCCCTCCTGGCTAGACCGTCCCCCACTTGCCGATGCCCACCGACGGGATGGCCTTGGTCAGCGTGCTCTTCACGATCTCCGAGAGCACGGTGACGCCGCCCATCATCTCCATGAGCTCCTCGCGTCCCTCGGCCTTGCTCAGCTTGCGACGGATGAGGTCGGGCCGGAGGTAGAAGTTCATGTACGCCTTGGTGCGGTACTGGCGCAGGCGCTCGGCGGTGAAGGTCTCGGTCTCGAGCTGCGGGATCGGCCCGCCGCCATTGATGGTGTAGCGGCGCCAGAAGTCGCCGTCGACGTAGCCGCGCTCCTGGGCGATGCGGTAGAGGTCGGTGGCCGGGAGCGCCGTCGCCACGCTGTACGAGGCCCAGTCGAGGCCGATCGACGAGGAGAAGTTGATCATCTCCTCGATGTCCTGCGGCGTCGCGTCGTAGTAGCCCACCATGAAGTAGCCGCGCGTCTCGATGCCCACCTCGCGGGCGATGCGGAAGGCTCGCTCGGTCTGCTCGCGGGTGATCTGCTTGTTCATGATCTTGAGCACGCGGTCGGTGCCGGCTTCCACGCCCATGTGGATGGAGCGCAGGCCCGCGCGCTTGAGCAGCTCGAGCACCTCGCGATCGACGGTGTCGACGCGGGCGCGGATGTTGAACTTCACCTTCACGTTGCGACGCAAGATCTCCTCGGAGAGCTTGCGCATGCGCTTCTTCCCGATGGTGAAGGTCTCGTCGAACATGACGATCTCCTTCACGCCGTGGTTCTTCACCAGCCATTCCATCTCGTCGACCACCAGCTCGGGCGAGCGGAAGCGCAGCTTGTCGCTGTATACCTGCGAGCAGTAGCCGCAGTGCCAGGGGCAGCCGCGCGTCGTCACCATGGTCGCGAAGGGCTTCAGCAGGGTGAGGCAGTGGTAGCGGTTGACGTCGACGAGGTCCCACGCGGGCATCGGGTACTTGTCGACGTCCTTGGGCACGCTCCGCGCCGGGTTCATGACGAAGTCGTTCCCCTTGCGCACGCAGGTGCCGGGGATGTCGTCGAGGGCCGAGCCGCTCTCGACCGCCTCGCAGATGTCGAGCATCGTCTCCTCGCCGTCGCCCACGGCGGCGATGTCGAAGCAGTCCCAGGTGAGCGATTCCTTCGGGTAGATGGCGAGCTGGGGGCCGCCCACGACGACCAGCGCCCTGGGGCAGGTGGCCTTCACCATCTGGGCGATCTCGATGACCGCAGGCCAGCCG
>VGRQ01000408.1 GCA_016875315.1 Deltaproteobacteria bacterium
CGAGAACGCCGCCTCGGCGCTGGTGCTGCTCGGTCACGACGCCGACGTGGCGCGGCTCGCCAGCGAGGCCGGCATCGGCGAGCTCGTGAAGCGCCAGGAGGCGATGGTGGCGGCCTCTCGGCTGTACGACGAGGGGCTCGGCCTCTACGCGGCCCGGGACTTCGGTGGTG
Source organism: Deltaproteobacteria bacterium (assembly GCA_016875315.1). Classification (GTDB taxonomy): domain Bacteria; phylum Myxococcota_A; class UBA796; order UBA796; family SXON01; genus SXON01. Next base: position 171 of record VGRQ01000408.1, read on the forward strand.
CCGAGAAGAAATTCGGCGCGGCGCGCGAGGGCTTCGAGGCGCTCGACGAGAAGGAGTATGCCCTGCGCGCGCGGCGCTCGGCGGCCTGGTCGAGGTACAACGCGCTGGTGCTCACCCGGGCCGACGCGGCGCGGGCGGCCTGGAAGTCCTTCGTCGAGGAGGCGGCCAAGGTGGAGGACGCCGAGCTCTACGCGCGTGCCTACGGCGCCGCCGTGCTGGCCGATCACGACGCGAAGGCGAGCGACCTCGACGCTCGCCTCGCCGAGTGCATCCGGCTGGCGACGAGGGCCGACGTCGATCGCGTGGCGTCTCGCTGTCACGGGGCACTGGCCGAGCGCGAGGGCGAGCTCGGCGCGCGCGCCCAGCACGCGCGCGATGCCTTCCGCCTCGATCCCGACGGCCAGGCCGGCGCCTACGCCCTCTACGCGGTGGCCGTCGACGCCTACAACGCCGGCGACAGCTCGCTCGCCTTGCAGCTCGCCACCCTCGCGCGTACCCGTCCTGGCCAGCTCGCCGCCCCCCTGGACGAGGTCATCGCCGCTACACGCTCCGCCCCACCGTGAAGATCATGTCGCCCGGGCGCACGAAGCGGCGCCCGAGGCGCTGGATCAGCCAGCCGCGCTCCGGCGATCGCACCGGCACGCGCGCCCCGGGGCGCTCCAGGGGGATCAACTCGCCCACGACCTCGTCTTCAGCCACCTGGCCCCCGAGCGCCGCGATCGGCTCGAAGATCCCGGCCCCCGGCGCCCGAGCGAGCCGACGGCGCACGTACACGCGGTTGCGTTTCGGCGCGCGTTCCTGGTCGTCGATGCAGCCGAGGTGAGCCGCGAGGCGCAGGAGCCCGGCGATGCCCCGGGCGAGCAGTGGCTCGTCGAGCTCGGGCAGGTCGGACATCTCGACGGCGAGAACGTCGGTCCCACGGCGCTCGATGGCCGCGTCGATGCTGCTGCCGAAGGTGCGCACGTCGTCGGGCCCGTCGCCGAACACCCACACCACGTGCGGGTCGAGCGCGGCGATGTAGGCGTCGTGACGGGCGCGACGTTCCCCGTCCTGGCCGGGCGGCTGGATGGCGAGCAATGGGGTGCGCATCACGAAGTTGTGGAGGTTGACCGCGAGCGTGCAACCCTCGCAGGCGGCCACGACGGCGGCGGCGAGGCGCCGGGTGAGCGCCGGGCCGCCCTCGCCGTCGCCGATGCGGTTCATGTCCTCGTCGTCCCAGCTGCTCCAGCGGCTGCGCTGCAAGAGCGCCGGCACGTTCGCGGCCGCGACCACCCGCACCGCCGCGCGCATCTCCCGGTCGCGCAGCGCCATCACCAGGCGATCGACGAGCACCAGCGGCGAGGGCTCGTCGCCGTGGATGCCGGCCACCACGCAGAGGCGCGGGGCGCCGGGGCCGATGTCGCAGATGGGGAGGTGCAGCTCCATGCCGCCGGCGTCGACGACAGGCAGGCGGTGGTACACGGGCTGCATCGGCGAGGAGGCCTAATCAGCGGCGCGCCGCGTCGGCACCGGTGGCTTCCCATACCTGGCGGGCCACGTCGATGGCCTCGCGCACCGCGCGGGCGGCGAGATCGGGCGAGGGCAGGCCGAGGCTGAGCGTGAGGCCGTCGGTCCCGAACTCCACCGAGAGCGCGCCGGCCTGCTGGAAGAATCGGTCGAGCGCGGCAGCGGTGCGGCGGTCATCGAGCATCGGCCGCGACGCGAGCGCCACCTCCGCGTACAGCCGCCATCCCTGGCCTCCGCCCACCTCGCTCCAGCCCGCGAACTCCTCGCCGGGGGCGAGGTCGTCGCGGAGCACGAGCACGCCGTGGCGGGCGCGTCGCTGCGACATGAGCAGCACGTTGCCACCCTTGCGCGGCTGGACCAGCACGGTGAAGCGTGGGCCGCCGTGGACCGCGTCGAACCAGATGCCGCGCTCGAGGTCTTCCTGCATGACTTGCCCGTGCTCGGCGGCGAGCCGCGCCAGCGCCGCCACCCAGGGCTGCCAGTTCACCTGGGGCGCGCTGACGAGCCACACGGTGACGGCAAAGACGCAGAGACCCACCCCGAGCACGCCCGAGACGGCGGCCACGGTGGGCCCCCGCTGCGCCCACGCGCCCACCGAGGTGTTGCCGGCGAGGCTCGGCGCGAGCGCCACCGCGGCCACGGCGAGCAAGAGCACGCCGAAGGCCCCGGCGTAGGTTGCGCGCTCGCGGCCGGAGTCCACTTGATCTGCCCCATGCCACGGAGCCGGGCCCAGGGCAAGCACTTGCGCGATGGCGCAGGGCCGGGTAGACGGCGGGCCTTCCAAACCCGAGGAATCCCATGGCCCGCCGCTGCGATCTCACCGGCAAGCGCCCGAACGTGGCGAACAAGGTCAGCCACTCCAACATCAAGACGAAGAAGCGCCAGCTTCCCAACCTCCAGATGCGCCGCGTCTGGTTCGAGGAAGAAGGCCGCTTCGTTCGCCTGAAGTTGTCTACCCGCGCCCTGCGCACCCTGCGCAAGATGACGCTGGGCCAGTTCCTCCGCGAGAACGGCCTCGCGATCTCCTAGGTCGTCGTGCCGGGCGCGATGCCCTGCAGCTTGAACCAGGTCCAGGCGTCGTGGATGGCTTGACGGATCGGCGTGGCCGGTAGGCCGAGCTCCGCCCGCGCCCGCTCGGCGCTGAAGTAGTGGGGCACGCGGCTCATCGCCACGGCGGCGGCGTTGATCTCGCCCTCGCGGAGCCCGAGCTTGCGCGCCGCGTGCAGTGGTGGGACGGCGGCGCTGACGGCCCAGCGTGGGAGCGTCCCCAGCGGCTTGCGTGCCCCGGTCACCTCGGCCATCAGCGTCCACGCCTCGGCGTAGCTCAGGTTCTCGTTGCCGAGGATCCAGCGCCCGCCGCGCGGGCGGCCGGCGGCGGCGAGCAGGCCGGTGACGACGTCGTCGATGTGGACGAAGTTGTTGCCGCCGGGTGGCGCGAACAGGGCCTGCCCTCGCGCCACCTCCAGCAGCATGCGGCCGCTGGATGGGCGCCAGTCCCAGGGACCGAGCATGTAGGTGGGGTAGACGATCACCCAGTCCCGGTCGCTGTCGAGCACCAGCCGGTCGGCGGCACGCTTGGTATCGACGTAGGGCACGCCGCCCTCGTGGGGCCGCGGCTCGGTGTCCTCGTCGGCCGGGTTGGCGCGGTCGCGCAGGCCCAGCGCGTCGACCGTCGACACGTGGACCAGCCGGGCGCCCCGGGGGACGGCGCGCAGCATGGCCGCGGTGCCGGCCACGTTCACTCGCTCGAACTCGTCGCGGCCCCCGTGCCGGATCTCCACCAGCGCTGCCGCGTGGACGACGCACTCCGCGCCCGCGCACAGGCGCTCCAGCGAGGCGGCGTCGGTGACGTCGCCCTCGACTTCTTCCACCGCCAGGCCCGCGAACTCCCGGCGTGGCTTGCGTCGCGACAAGACCCGGACGTCGGCCCCGCCGGCCACGAGGCGACGGACCAGGTTGTTCCCCACGAGGCCGGTACCGCCGGTGACGGCCCACCGGCGAAAGGGCAGCGCCGGCGTTGACGGATCGGGCATGCCGCGCGTATTAGCGCAGCCCCCCGGAGACTGGGATGGGGCTCCTCCCGAATCGTCGTGAACTGAGCGCGCTCGCTTACCAGGTGGGGCCGGGCCGCTACTACCAGCCGGCCTACCGCTTCATCGCCGCCGACATCGGCGTGGAGCGCGGCTCGGTGCTCGACGTCGGCACGGGGCCGGGCTGGGTGGCGATCCACCTCGCCGCGGGGCGCCCCGAGATCGACGCGGTGGGCATCGATCTCTGCGACACGATGCTCGGCTACGCCGAGTCGAACAAGAAGGGGCGCCTCAACGTGACCTTCCGCAAGATGGACGCCACGCGGATCGTCTACCCCGAGCGCACCTTCGAGCTGGCGGTGGCGGTGCAGTCCGCCCACCACTGGAGAGACCCGGCCGCCGTGTTTGCCGAGGTACACAGGGTGCTCGTCGAAGGCGGCAAGTTCTACGTCTACGAGGCCAATCCCGCCGCCGAGGTGCCGGAGGGGTGGATCGCGAGGCAGGGGCCCTTCCCGCCCGATCGCCTCGTGCGTCGCCAGTGGGCGAAGTACGGCATGGACGATGCCCGCCTTGCCGAGCTGCGGCGCGTGGCGGAGGCGAGTCCCTTCGGCCCCGACGTGGTCGAGGAGCCGCACGGTTTCTACCGGCGCCTGGTGTGTACGCGCTAGGGCTGCTCGGCTGCACCGATCAGCTCGTCAGTGAGCTGATCGTGGGGGTCGACATCGCCGCAGAGACGACGATCGGCGAGCCGAACGACCGGCTCGGCGCCGCCGTGGCCCTCGCCGACACGGTGGCGGTGGCGGTGCCGGGGCGGGAGACGGTCATCGACGATGGCGTCGTGACTGAAGGACCGTCGGCATGGGTCGGTTATCTCGACGGGGAGCTGGTGCGCGGTGGCGCCGAGGCCCTGTGGATCGGCGAGGCCCAGTACGAGGTGACGGGCGCGCGCGGGTACGCGGTGGGCGACGGCGAGGTCTTTGTCGCGACATCAACCGAGCTTCTCAGCTTCCCCGCGGCCTCGGTGCGCTTCGAGGGCAAGCTCACCGGCGTGGCCGTGGTCGAGGGGGCGCCGATCGTGCGCCTCGACAGCGCCTCGGGCTGCGTGATCCGGGCGGTGGACGGCGGCGCGGTGTTCGACCTGCCGTGTAGCGCCGACGGGGCGCTGGCGGCCGACGGCAACGCCCTGTGCGCGGGCGACCCCGAGGTGGCCGACGACGAGGGTGCCGGGACCGTGGCCTGCGACGATGGGCGGCGGGTGGACGGCGCGCGGGGCGACCATCTCGGTCGCGCCCTCGGCGGGGGCTACGCCATGGGGAGCTTCAACAA
>VGRQ01000409.1 GCA_016875315.1 Deltaproteobacteria bacterium
CGGCCCCCCACGCGTCGCGGATCGCGCGGGTTGCCGCGCCACAAGCGGCCCCGGTGGCCGCGGCGGCGAGGGTGGCCGCGAGGCCCGGTGGAAGGGTCGTTCGCACGGTCAACTACTTAGCCCGAGCAGGGGGTGCCGTTGACCGCGTCGCACCCGCCCTGGTACAACGGCGGCGCCTCGCGAGGATTTGGACTTGGCCCTGCTTGCCCGCAACCGCAGCGCCGTGGCGCTCGACATCGGGTCCAGTCACGTGAAGATGCTGGAACTCGACGCTGAGCGGCCTGGAAAGTACCGTCTCAAGCACTTCGGGATCGTACCGTTGCCGCCCGAGGCTGTCGTCGACGGCTCGTTCATGAACACCAGCGCGGTGGTGGGGGCGATCCGTGAGCTCCTCGCGCGCCACAAGGTCAAGACCCGGGAGGCCTGCGTGGCCGTTTCCGGCAACTCGGTGATCGTGAAGCGCATCTCGCTCCCGCAGATGTCGCAGGACGAGCTGGAGGAGTCGATCACCTGGGAAGCGGAGCAGTACATCCCCTTCGACGTCAACGACGTGAACATCGACGTACACATCCTGTCGCAGCAGGCCGACGAGGCCGGGCAGATGGAGGTGCTCCTCGTTGCTGCGCGCAAGGACCTGATCAACGAGTACAGCACGCTCCTCGTCGAGGCAGGGCTGCGCCCCGCGGTGATCGACGTGGCGGCCTTCGCGCTGGAGAACATGTACTCCCTGAACTACGACCCGCTCCCCGAGCCGGTGGCGCTGGTCAACGTGGGTGCATCTACCGTCAACATCAACGTCCTGCGCGCGGGCACGAGCGCCTTCACCCGCGACGTTGGCATGGGTGGTCGCCTGTACACCGAGGAGGTGCAGCGCGCGCTGAACGTGAGCTTCGAGGAGGCCGAGGCCTTCAAGGTGGGCGGGGGCGATCGCGACCGGGCCGCCGTCGTCCCCGAGGAGGTGGAGCGCGTGTTGACGACCGTGTCGGAGAGCATCGCGACCGAGGTGCATCGCTCCCTCGACTTCTTCCTGTCCACATCTGGTGGTGCGGGCCTCGCCCAGGTGTACCTCAGCGGCGGGGCGGCGCCGACGCCGGGACTGGCAACGGCCATCGAGCGGATCTGCGGAGCGCCGGTCACCCGGGTCGATCCCTTCCGCCGGGTCTCGGTAGACGAGCGCGCCTTCAACCCGAACTTCCTCAAGGACGCGGCCGGTCAGGCGGCGATCGCGGTAGGCCTGGGCCTGCGCCGGGGGGACGACAAATGATTCGGATCAACCTCCTTCCGGTCCGGCAGACGCGGAAGCTGGAGTCGCTCCGTCGCGAGATGGCGCTGGCCGGCGTGCTCGGCGCGGCGGTCCTCGGCGGCTGCCTCTTCGTGTGGGGGTTGCTGGAGATCCGGGCCACCTCGGTGAAGCGCGAGAACGAGAAGCTCGACGCAGAGATCGCCAAGCTCGCCGAGGATGTGAAGCGAGTCGACGAAATGGAGAGGTACAAGGCTGAGCTTCAGCGGAAGCTCGAGGTGATCGCCAGCCTCCGCGCCAAGAAGAGCGGCCCCGCGCACATGCTGGAGGAGCTGGCGCTGGCCGCGCCCGAGAAGCTGCAGCTCACCGGGGTGGTGGAGTCGGGCGGCGCGGTTACCATCGAGGGCGCCGCAGTTTCGAACGAGATCATCTCGCAGTTCCTCCGTGCTCTCGAGGCGTCGGACTACTTCGAGGCCGTCTACCTGCAGAACATCGAGGCGAGCACCGACAAGAGCGCCAAGAAGCAGACCGCGGGCTCGATCGTCGTCAAGGCTTTCGCGCTCACCGCCCGCCTCGTGAACCCCGAGCTGAAGAAGGTCACCGAGGCCGCGCCGCCGCCCGACTCGAAGGCCCCGGAGGTCCCGGAGAAGGGTGGCAAGGCTGACGCCAAGGCGGCCACGGGCGCCGGCGGGGGCACCCAATGAACCAGATCATGGACCGCCTCGGTCGCCTGCCTCGCTCCCAGCGGATCGCGCTCTACGGCGTGGGCTACCTGCTGCTGGCGGTCGTTCTCTTCTTCGCGCTCATCGGGCCCGCCCTCGACTCGATCGACAGCGCCAATGCCAAGCGGAAGGAGTTGACCACCCGGCGCGACGAGGTGCGCGCCCGCGCCGAGAACCGCGCGCAGTTCGAGGCCGACCTGGAAGAGCTCACCGCCGACCTGAAGCAGGCCCTGAAAGAACTGCCCAACGACCGCGAGATCCCCGGTCTGCTGTCCGAGATCGACGCGCTCGCGCGCAAGTCGGGCCTGGAGGTGCGCAAGTTCCAGCCCCTCCCCGAGGCGATGCACGAGTACTACGCTGACGTGCCGGTGCAGATCGTGATGGAGGGCGGTTTTCACGAGGTCGCCATATTCTTCGACCGCGTCGGCAAGATGAGCCGCATCGTGTCGGTGGAAGACATCACGATGAAGGATCCCATCGAGGGCGTGTCCGAGGTGAACCTCACCGTGGAAGGCAAGGTCGTCACCTACCGCTTCCTCACCGAGGACGAGCTGGAGAAGGCGAGCAAGGCGGCCAAGGACGTCAAGAAGGGCAGGGGCAAGAAGGGAGGTGGGGAGTGAGTGCCTCCACAGGTTTGAAGCTGGCCGCTTGGCTGCTGCCTCTCGCCGTGCTTGTCGGCTGCGGCGAGTCGATCGAGAAGGCCCCGGAGAAGAAGCCCGTCGTGGCGGCGAAGAAGCCGCCGGTGGAGGAGGATCCCGAGGCCGAGTCGCGCGCCCAGTGGTTCTACAATCCGGCGGGAAAGCGCGACCCCTTCGCGTCGTTCGTGTCGCGACAGACGGCAGCGGCCACGGTCTCCCCTGACGCCCCGCCGCTCCAGCGCTGGGACACCGACAAGTTCTCGCTGACCGGCGTCATCTGGGCCGTCGACGTGCCCAGGGCCTTGCTGGTCGACCCCGAGGGGATCGGTCACGTGGTGCGCATGGGCACCTACGTGGGGCGAAACTGGGGCAAGGTCACGGCGATCGCCGAGGACGGCATCGTCGTCACCGAGGAATATCGAACGATCGACGGCGAGTTGGTGGTCAATCCTGTGGCGATCCGCTTCGGAATCGTGCGGAAGAAGCAATGAACTATTGCAAGGGAGTCTCGATGAGGCCTCACGTGCTCGTTGGCGTGGGACTGCTGTGCTGGATGGGCCTCGCTCCTTCGCTCGCCCTGGCGGCGGCGCCGACCACCGTCGGTTCGCCACAGGTGAGCGGGGCGCAAGACCGGACTGAGATCCGCATCCCGCTCACTGGACCCGCCCCGGTATACAGCGCATTCAAGGCGACGAGTCCTGATCGGCTCATCGTCGATCTCACCGCCAGCAGCGTGGCCCCGGGGGCGATCATCCCGTCGGGCGGCATGGTCAGCAAGGGGGAGATCGCGACCTTCAACGACGGATCGGAAGTCGTCCGGCTGATCTTTTTCGTCAGTGGCCCCTTCACCCACGAGTTCCGCCAGGACGGCAGCGATCTGGTGGTGAGCATCGTCCCTGGCGCCGCCGCTGATCCCCTGGCGCAGGCGCTCTCGGGCGAGGCCGGGCGTCTCAGTGGCCCGTCGGCGTCCATCGAGGGTCCGGCGCTCACCACGCTCGACTTCGCCTACGACGAGAAGTCCTCGCGCGTCGTGCTCGGCTTGCAGGCCACGGAACCCTCGACATCCCGTCCCTCGTCGCGCCTCATCGCCGTCGACCTTCCCGGCGCCCGCATGCCGAGCTCGCTGTCGCGAGAGATCGACTCCAGCCGCTTCGCCAGCGCCATCGCCTCGGTGAAGGCGCGCCCCACCCGGGCCGGCACCCGCGTGGAGATCGAGCTGCGGCAGGACGCCGAGTACAGCATCAAGCGGGAGGGGAGCCTCTACGTCGTGGAGGTGCTCAACCCGCCGGAGCTCGTCGCCAAGCGCGCCGAGGCGCCGCAGCTCTCGCCCATCGTCGCGCCGTCGACGCCCAGCACCTCCGGCGGGCAGGGCCTTGGCAATGCCTCCGGAGGCGAGGTCCTCATCGGCGCGAGCGGCCGCACCGCCGACCCGCAGGCCAAGTTCGGCGCGGGCTCGGGCGCCGACGATCCCAGCTCCTTCTCCTTCGCCGACGACGCGCCGGGCTCCTCGGCGATGCGCTTCAAGGGCCGGCGGATGAGCATCGACCTGCAAGACGCCGACATCCACACCGTCTTCCGCTTCATCGCCGACACGGCCGAGCTGAACATCGTGGCGAGCGATGACGTGAAGGGCACGGTCACCGTGCGCCTGAAGGACGTACCGTGGGACCAGGCCCTGGCGGCGGTGCTCCAGGCCAAGGGCATGGGCGCTCAGCGCTTCGGCAACATCATCCGCGTGGCGCCGATCGAGACGATCAAGGCGGAGCAACAGGCGGCGCTGGAGGCCAAGAAGGCCGCCGACGACCTCGAGCCCCTGCAGATCTACGTGGCCCCGCTCGACTACGCGGACGCGGAGGAGGTGTCGGCGCAGATCAAGGCCTTTCTGACCCCCCGCGGCAGCGTCCAGGTGGATGATCGCTCCAATCAGCTCATCATCAAGGACGTGGAGGCCAGCATCGCGCAGGTGCGCGAGCTGCTCAAGCGGATGGACAAGCAGAACCGGGCCGTCAACATCGAGGCTCGCTTCGTGGAGGCCACCTCGGCGTTCACCCGCTCGCTTGGTGTGCAGTGGGGCGGCGAGCTCGATGCTTCCAGTAGCACCGGGTACTCGACGGGCCTGTTCTTCCCCAACGACATCGGCGTGTCGGGCGGCCTGACTACCACCGGCGACGCCCAGTTCTACTCGCCCGGCGAGCAGTCGCTGCTCGTCGACCTCGGGTCTACCGGAAGCAGTGGCGCCCTGTCGTTCTCGCTGGGCAGCATCCCCGGCCTCATCGACCTCGACGCCCGGTTGAGCGCGCTCGAGCAGGAAGGCTGGGGCCGGGTGGTCTCGAGCCCCCGGCTCTCGGTGGTCGACAACGGCTCCGCCAGCATCACGCAGGGCGCCAAGATTCCCTTCGAGACGG
>VGRQ01000410.1 GCA_016875315.1 Deltaproteobacteria bacterium
ATGGCCAAGGCAAAGTTCGAGCGCAACAAGCCGCACGTCAACATCGGGACGATCGGTCACGTCGACCACGGCAAGACGTCGCTGACGGCGGCGATCACCAAGGTGCTGGCGGAGTCGGGCGGGGCCACGTTCATGGCCTACGACCAGATCGACAAGGCGCCGGAGGAGAAGGCGCGCGGGATCACGATCAACACGGCGCACGTGGAGTACGAGACGAAGAACCGTCACTACGCGCACGTGGATTGCCCCGGGCACGCCGACTACATCAAGAACATGATCACCGGGGCGGCGCAGATGGACGGCGCGATCCTCGTGGTGAGCGCGGCGGACGGCCCGATGCCGCAGACCAAGGAGCACGTTCTCCTGGCGCGGCAGGTGAACGTGCCGTACATCGTGGTGTTCCTGAACAAGTGCGACATGCTCGACGACCCCGAGCTGCTGGAGCTGGTGGAGATGGAGGTGCGGGAGCTGCTCTCGTCCTACGACTTCCCGGGCGACAGCGTGCCGGTGATCCGGGGCTCGGCGCTCAAGGCGCTCGAGGGCGACGCGAGCGAGATCGGCAAGCCGGCGATCCTGCAGCTGATGGCGGCGGTCGACCAGTACATCCCCGAGCCGGTCCGCGACATCGAGAAGCCGTTCCTGATGCCGGTGGAAGACGTGTTCACCATCACCGGCCGCGGGACGGTGGCGACGGGCCGCGTGGAGCGCGGGATCGTGCGGGTGGGCGACAGCATCGAGATCGTGGGCTTCAAGGACACGGTGACCACCACGGTCACGGGCGTGGAGATGTTCCGCAAGCTGCTCGACCAGGGGCAGGCGGGCGACAACGTGGGCCTGCTGCTGCGCGGCGTGGACCGCACCAACATCGAGCGCGGGCAGGTGCTGGCGAAGCCGAAGAGCATCACGCCGCACAAGAAGTTCAAGGCCGAGGCGTACATCCTCAAGAAGGACGAGGGCGGCCGCCACAAGCCCTTCTTCAACGGCTACCGGCCGCAGTTCTACTTCCGCACCACCGACGTGACCGGCATCATCAACCTCAAGCCGGGCGTCGAGATGGTCATGCCGGGCGACCGCGTGGAGATGGAGATCGAGCTCATCACGCCGATCGCCATGGAGAAGCAGCTCCGCTTCGCCATCCGCGAGGGCGGAAAGACCGTCGGCGCCGGCGTCGTCGCCGAGATCATCGAGTAGCGAGGAAATCATGGCTGCTACCAATCGCATCCGCATCCGCCTCAAGGCCTACGATCACAAGCTGCTCGACAAGTCGGCACGCGAGATCGTCGACACGGCGAAGCGCACCGGGGTCGACATCCGCGGCCCCTTCCCCCTTCCCACCACCACCTCCCGGTGGACGGTGCTCCGCAGCCCGCACGTCGACAAGAAGTCGCGCGAGCAGTTCGAGCGCCGCACCCACCATCGACTGCTCGACATCCTCGAGCCCACGCAGGCCACGGTCGACGCGCTCATGAAGCTCGACCTCAGCGCCGGCGTGCACGTCGAGATCAAGCTCTCCTAGGCCCAGAGGACACGCAAATGGCCAAGGTCGACGTCTACAACATCGCCAAGGAGAAGGTCGGCTCCGTCGATCTCGACGAGGCAACCTTCGGGGTCGAGGTGAAGGAACACTTGTTCCACCTCGTCGTCCGCGCCCAGCTCGCCGCGCGCCGCCAGGGCACCCACGCCACCAAGCAGCGCGCGATGGTGGCCGGGGGTGGTCGCAAGCCGTGGAAGCAGAAGGGCACCGGTCGCGCTCGCCAGGGCAGCACCCGGGCCCCGCACTGGCGCGGAGGCGGCTCCGTCTTCGGGCCCCAGCCCCGCAGCCACGCCTTCATGGTCAACAAGAAGGTCCGCCGGGCGGCGCTGAAGTGCGCCCTCAGCCGCCGCGCGGGCGAGTCCGCGATGGTGGTGATCGACCAGTTCGCGCTGGCCGAGGCCAAGACCAAGCACTTCCGCGGCTTCATGAAGAGCTTCGGCTTCGACAGCCTGCTCGTCGTGATTCCCGCCGCCGACGAGAAGGTCCAGCTCGCCGCGCGCAACATCCCGGGCGTCACCGTGCTGCCGGTCACCGGCCTCAACGTGTACGACGTGCTCCGGCACAAGAACCTCGCGGTCGCGCAGGGGGCGCTGGAGCCCATCGTCGCGCGGCTCTCGGGGAACGAGGTGTCCAATGGCTGAGATCCACGACATCATCCTTCGCCCGCTCGTCACCGAGCGCTCGGCCAACGCCGAGGCCCACCAGAACACCTACGTGTTCGAGGTCGGCGAGGGTGCCAACAAGCTCGAGATCAAGAACGCGGTCGAGCAGTTCTTCGCCGTGAAGGTGGAAGACGTCCGCACCGTCCGCGTCCGCGGCAAGTTCAAGCGCTTCGGACGCCACTACGGCAAGCGCTCCAACTGGAAGAAGGCCTACGTGAAGCTCGCGTCGGGCCATTCCATCAACCTCTTCGAGGCCTGAGATGGGAACGCGTCGATTCCGTCCCGTGACTGCCGCCGAGCGGTTCCACGTGGCGCCTGACTTCGCAGAGGTCACCGCCACCGAGCCCGAGCCCTCGCTGCTCGCGCCCATGAAGCGCACCGGCGGCCGCAACAACACGGGTCGCATGACCCAGCGTCGCATGGGCGGCGGCCACAAGCGTCGCTACCGCCTCATCGACTTCCGTCGCAACAAGCTCGACGTGGCCGCCACGGTCGCCACCATCGAGTACGATCCGAACCGCACGGCGCGCATCGCCCTGTTGCACTACGCCGACGGCGAGAAGCGCTACATCCTGGCCCCGGTGGGCCTCGGCGTGGGCGACAAGGTGGTGGCCTCCGACACCGCCGACATCAAGCCGGGCAACTCGCTGCGCCTCAACGCCATTCCGCTCGGCACCTTCGTCCACAACGTGGAGTTGAAGGTGGGCCGCGGCGGCCAGATGTGCCGCAGCGCCGGCGCCTACGCGCAGGTGATGGCCAAGGAAACGCAGTACGTGCTGCTCCGCCTCCCCAGCGGTGAACTTCGCCAGGTGCTCGGCGAGTGCCGCGCCACCGTGGGCCAGGTGGGCAACCTCGACCACGAGAACGAGCAGCTCGGCAAGGCCGGTCGCGCTCGCTGGCTCGGCTGGCGCCCCTTCGTGCGCGGCACCGCGATGAACCCCATCGATCACCCACACGGCGGCGGCGAAGGCCGCACCAAGGGTGGCCGCCACCCCGTCACCCCGTGGGGCAAGCCGACCAAGGGCTACAAGACCCGGTCGCGCCGGAAGCCCTCCAACCGCTTCATCGTCAAGCGCCGTCGCTAGGAGCTGCACGACATGGCACGTTCAATCAAGAAAGGTCCTTTCGTCGACCAGCACCTTCTCGCCAAGGCGGCCTCGGCCGGTAGCGGGGGCGGTGGTCGCGTCATCAAGACCTGGAGCCGCCGCTCCACCATCCTTCCCGACTTCATCGGCCTCACCTTCGCCGTGCACAACGGCAAGAAGTTCGTGCCGGTGTACGTCTCCGAAAACATGGTCGGCCACAAGCTCGGCGAGTTCGCGCACACGCGCCACTTCCCGGGTCACGCGGCCGACCGCAAGACCAAGGTGAAGTGATGGAAGCCTCCGCTACCCTCCGCTTCGCGCGCATCTCGGCGCGCAAAGCTCGCCTGGTGGCCGACGCCATCCGCGGCCAGTCGGCCTTGCAGGCCGTGGAGTCGCTGCGCTTCCTCGACAAGAAGGCGGCGCCGCTCATCGGCAAGCTCATCGAGTCCGCGATCGCCAACGCCGAAGTCGCGGCCAGGCGCGGCAGCGCCGACCTCGACATCGACGACCTCGTCGTCAAGCGCATCGAGGTGGGCCAGGGCCCCGGTCTCCGTCGTTTCCGTCCGCGCGCCCAGGGCCGCGCGACTCCCATCCTCAAGAAGACCGCCCACATCACCGTCGTCGTCGGGCAGGAGGCCTAGCCATGGGTCAGAAGGTCAATCCGACCGGGTTTCGCGTCGGCATCACGCGTCCCTGGGAATCCAAGTGGTACGCCGAGAAGGACTACCAGCGCTTCCTCCACGAGGACGTGAAGATCCGCCGCTACCTCAAGGAGAAGCTGTTCACCGCGGGGATCTCCAAGATCCGCATCGAGCGGGCGGCCAACAAGGCCAAGGTCTTCATCCACGCCGCCAAGCCCGGCATGGTGATCGACAAGCGCGCCAAGGGGCTCGACCAGCTCCGCGCCGACCTCCAGAAGATGGTGAACACCGAGGTGTTCCTCAACGTCATGGAAGTCCGCAAGGTCGATACCGACGCCATCCTCGTGGCCGAGAACATCGCCGCGCAGCTCGAGAAGCGCGTCAGCTTCCGCCGCGCGATGAAGAAGGCCATGACCCAGTCCAAGAAGGCCGGGGCCAAGGGCATCAAGGTCATGTGCGCGGGTCGTCTCGGCGGCGCCGAGATGAGCCGCACCGAGTGGTACCGCGACGGTCGCGTTCCCCTGCACACCCTCCGCGCCGATGTCGACTTCGGCATCGCCGAGGCCAAGACCACCTACGGCGTCATCGGCGTCAAGGTGTGGGTGTACAAGGGCGAGTTCGTCGCTGGCGAAGAGGACCGCTCTCTCTGAGAGCCTGAGAGGACACCACCATGCTTTCCCCCAAGCGCGTCAAGTTCCGCAAGGTCCAGAAGGGCAACGCCAACGGTCTCGCATACCGCGGTGGCGATGTTTCCTACGGCGAGTACGGCCTGGCGGCCACCGGCTCCGGGCGGCTCACCGCGCGGCAGATCGAGGCCGCCCGTATCGCCCTCACCCGCCACGTGAAGCGTGGTGGCAAGATCTGGATTCGCGTCTACCCCCACAAGCCCGTCACCAAGAAGGCGGCCGAGACTCGAATGGGTACCGGCAAGGGCAACCCGGAATTCTGGGTGGCCGTGGTCGTCCCCGGCACCGTTCTCTACGAGATCGAGGGCGTCACCGAAGACGTGGCGCGCGAGGCCTTCCGCCTCGCCGGGCACAAGCTTCCCGTTGGCACCCGCTTCGTCA
>VGRQ01000411.1 GCA_016875315.1 Deltaproteobacteria bacterium
CCCGCGACGAGCACCGGCTCGCGGGTGCTGCCCTGGGCGGCCGTGCCAAGAGCGGCGTCGGCGGTGCGCATGCGGGCCGCGAGATCGCCGATCGCCGCCACGACCCTCGCCTCGGCCACTCCCTTGGCCCTGCCCTCGCGGGCCTTGGTGACGAGGGGGGCCTCGGGGAGACCAGCACTCACGGCGCTATCGATGGCGGCGCCCACCGCCGGGGGGAGGTCGGGCGGGGCGGCGAGGGAGACATCGGGCAGGACACCACGTGCGACCATCCACCCCAGGAGCAGGGGTACAAGTGGACGCGAACTGGGGCGGGACACGCGCATCAACTGCCCTCGGACACGGTACGGCCGAGGTGGAGCTCGGGATACAACCGTCGCAGGGCAACTTCGAGCATCTGCGTGCCGCGGCGCACCCGCTGCTTCAGCGCCGACTCGGAAACGCCGGTGATCACCACCATCTCGGCGTAGCTCATGTCCTCGAGGTGGTAAAGCGAGAGCGCCTCGCGGTACATCGCGGGCAGCGTGCCGAGCGCCCGCCGCACGCAGGCCTCCCGCTCCTCGCCGAGCGCCATGTCCTCGGCGTCGGCGCTGAGCGCCACGGGGGCTCGGACCATCTCCACCACCCTCTGCCACCACGTCGAGCGTACACGGTCGCGACACAGATTCGCCGTGACGGTGAGCAGCCAGGGTCGAAATGGGCGGTTCGGGTCGTAAGCGCGATGCTGCTGGATGGCGCGGACGATGGCGTCCTGGGCAAGGTCCTCGGCCTCCACGCGACTGCCGGTCATGCGCAGGCAGAGCGTGTAGAGCGTGTCGATGTGTGGCGCCACGAGGCTCGCGAAGGCGTGGCGGTCGCCATCGTGGAACCGTCGCCGGAGTTCCCTGTCCTCGCTCTCGCTCACGCACGCAGCGTACCGGTCGCGCGGGTGCTTGTCACCCCGGGGGGAACTCGCGCGTACCACTCCGTATGCAGAAGTGTACGTGGCGCCGGGTCTGCCTGCTCGTGGGTGCCACCGTCGTCTCCAGCGGGTGTCCCGACCAGGGCCTGTCCACCTACAACGCCGAGCCCGAGGCGGAGATCCTGTCCCCGGGCGATGGCGACGCCGCCACCGAGGGGCAGGTGGTCGAGCTGCGCGGCCAGGTCACCGACGACAACGACCACGCGCTCGACCTCGTCGCCACCTGGTTTGCCGGCGACCAGGTGATCTGCGCAGGGGCGCCGCCCGACGAGGAGGGCCTGACGTCGTGCACGTGGACCGCCGATCTCTCCGGGGTAGCCCTGCGCCTCGAGGTGATCGACGACAAGGGCGCGGCGGGGACCGACGAGGTCACGCTGGCGGTGTCGCCCAACGAGGCGCCCATCGCCGAGATCCTGTTGCCCACCGAGGACGGCAGCTACTACGTCGGCACCCTGGTGGAGTTCGACGGCACGGCCGCCGACGCCGACGGGGAGGGCGGGAGCCTCGTGCTCACGTGGACCTCCTCGCTCGATGGTGTCCTCGCCATCGACAGCACCCTCGGCACCGACGGGCACAGCCGCGGCGCGGTGTCGCTGTCCGAGGGCCAGCACTACGTCGAGTTCTCCGCCGTCGACGCCTACGGCCGAGGGGGCACCGACACCGTGGTGCTCACCGTGGGCCCGCCACGGCAGGAGCCCTCGGCGATGCTGCTCGAGCCCGGGGAAGGCGACGTGGTGAGCGAGGGCGACACCGTCACCTTCGAGGCCATCGTGTCCGACGGCCAGGACGCGCCCGACGCGCTCGCGCTGCAGTGGAGCAGCGATCTCGACGGCGTGTTGTCGACGGCCGCCGCCGACAGTACCGGCCGCGCCGCCTTCACCACCAGCACCCTCTCGCGAGGGACACACACCGTCACCCTGCTGGTTTCCGACACCGAGGGCAACAGCGCCACCGAGGACGTCGCCTTCCGGGTGAACGGGCTCCCCTTCGCGCCCGAGCTGACCCTCGGTCCCGACGGCGCGCTCACCGATGACGACCTCGTGGCGGCCATCGGCACCGGCAGCCTCGACCCCGACGGAGACACCGTGACCTACACCTGGTCGTGGCTGCGCGACGGCGTGGCCAGCACCGAGTCGACCAGCGAGACTCTCCCGGCGAGCGCGACCACCAAGGGCGAGACCTGGACGGTGGTGCTGACGCCGAGCGACGGCCTCGCCGACGGCGCCCCAGGGCGGGCCTCGCTCACCGTGGGCAACAGCCTCCCCGAGATCACCGGGCTCGGGCTGTCGAGCACGACGCCCGCCACCAACGACGTGCTCATCGCCACCGCCGCCACGGCCGACGCCGACGGCGACACGGTCGACGTGAGCTACCAGTGGTTCGTGGGTGGCCTCGCCAGCGCCACCGGCGCCCGCCTCGACGGCGCCGACGCCTTCGACAAGGGCGACGAGGTGTACGTCGTTGCCGTCCCCGGCGACGGCGAGGGCACCGGCGACTCGCGCACGTCGATGGTCGCGACGGTGGTCAATAGCGCGCCGGGCGGCGCCACGGCGACCATCAGCCCCGCGTCGCCCTACGCGGGGGTCGACGAGCTCGTGTGCGCGGTGAGCGCGGCCGATGACGATGGCGACGCGCTGAGCTGGACCATCGAGTGGACGGTGGACGGCGTGCCCTTCTCCGGCGCCACCACCACCTACGAGAACGGCGACACCGTGCCCACCGGCGAGCTGGCCGAGGCCGAGTCCTGGAGCTGCACCGCCACGCCCAGCGACGGCGAGGACACCGGCGCCGCGACGAGCGACACGGTGACGATCGGCGCCTGTCCCTACGGCGAGGCCGAGTCCTGCCCCGCCGACTCCTGCGGCGAGCTGGTGGCGATGGGCTACACCGCCGACGGCCGCTACTGGATCGATCCCGACACGCTCGGAGCCTTCGAGGCCTACTGCGACATGAGCCACGACGGCGGCGGCTGGGCGCTGGTGGCGGTGGCCAGCGACGACGGGGCCGACACCTGGACCTACACCAGCCGTCGCTACTGGGACCTCGACGCCACCACCTTCGGTAGCCTCGACGATCTCGACGCCGACTACAAGAGCGACGCGCTCGCCCGCGTGGCCACCACCGACGTCCTCGTGGTGCACCAGCCGAGTGGCACCTGGGCCGCCTACGCAGCGGTGGGCGATGGCAGCGCAGATCTCGCGGCGATCATCGCCGGCTACGGCGACGAGTATTGCTGGCGCGACGGGCGCGGATTCGAGATGACGGCCGGGAGCCTCGTGGCCAGCGGTGGGCTCTGCGACACCGACCTCTACCTCAACGCCGCCGACCACGACGGCGGCGGCGGCTCCTGTTCCTGCGCCGACTGCGTGTCGCACGCCTACGGGCCGAGCTGGAACATCGACAACGGGGATGGCTGCCCCTTCGATGATCCAGGTTTGATGGGCTCGCTCGGTCCATCGAGCGACCTGGGCACCGAGAGCACCGCCGTGGGTTTCGGCGCCGCCCTCGGACTCAACACGGGCGCCTCCGGCGCCGGGGAGAACTACGCATGGATCCTCGTCCGCTAGTGTGCCGCCGCGGCAGCAGCACGGTGATGATGGTGCTGATGCTGGTCGTGATCCTCGGCGTGGCCGCCGTCGCCATCGACGGCGCTCGGCTGCGGGGGGCGAACCAGCAGCTCTACAACGCCGCCGAAGCGGCGGCGCACAGCGCCGCGATGGCGCTCGACGGCACCACCGCCGGCTACGCCCTCGCAGAGACCCGTGCCGCCCAGATCGTCGCGGAGAACAGCGTCGACGGCTTGCCGGTGAGCCTCGTCGACCACGCGGGATCGCCCTCCGCCGTCGAGCTTGGGCAGCTCGTGGACGGTGTTTTCGTGGCCGATACCTCCGACCCCTCGAAGGTGAAGGCGGTGCGCGTGAACCTGTCGATGCCGGGCTTCGGGACCACGCTGGCGAACTGGGCCTTCGGCAACGCGTCGAGCACCGTCGGCGTGCAGGCGCGGGCGCTCGGGGGCGGACCCTCCGACGCGGATTGCCCGCTGCCGATCGCGCTCCCCTCGTGCGCGCTCCCCGCCGGTGACGACATCTGCAACCTCGACCTGGTGCTCGGCCCCGACGGCAACGACAACGCCGCGTGGGCGCGCATCGGCGCTAGCAGCCCCAACGCCGCCTACGTCAAGAGCGCGATCGCTACCTGCGCCGCGGAGTCGAGTACGGTCGACGTGGTGTCGCTCAACAACGGGCAGATCGCCACCGCTGCCAGCGAGCTGGCCAAGGCGATCAGCGCGAGCCCCACCACGTGGAGCACCAGCGAGTGGGGGACCATGCCAAGCCAGATGAGCAACAGCGCGGTGGCCGCCTATGGACACGTGCTCCACAGCCAGATCATCGTCTTCAAGGACGCCGACAACTGCGCCGACACCAAGATGACCGGCAGTCGCTACGAGATCGAGGGCTTCGCCACGGCCGTGGTGTACGACGCCCGGGCCACCGGGAAGGCTGCGGACCGGAAAATCGCGCTGCGCGTGGTGTGCGACTCGCTCACCGCCAACGCCGGGGGCGGCTTCTTCGGCACGAAGGCGCCGCCGCAGTTTTGGTAGAGGGGGGAGAACCCGCGGGGGCGGGTTCTCCCCCTACCGCCCGCTGCCCTCCGCGCGCCGGCCTGCGGCCTCTGCGCTTCGGCGTTTGCCGTGCTGGTAGCACGGCAAACGGCGGGCTCTCCCCCTCTCCCGTTTCACGCTCTCGCTCGCGGCGAGAGAGGAAAGGTGCCGGAGGAAAGGTGCCGGAGGTTAAGGGTTAAGACTTGGGCCTTGACGGGTCAACGGGCGCGCGGGCGACTTGGTCGCCGCCGGCGAGACCGGTCCACTACTGGCCCAGCCGCCGGAGCATGGCGCCCACGCGGCGGAGCTTCGCCTGCTGCTCGCTGGCCCCGGGGACGCCGCAGAAGTCCAGCGCCGCGCAGGCCTCGGCTGCTGAACCGCGCGCGATCCTGAAGTGTTGCTTGCTCGCCGCGCCCTCCCGGGAGG
>VGRQ01000412.1 GCA_016875315.1 Deltaproteobacteria bacterium
CAGAAGCTGAACTTCCGTGTCGCCGACTTCGACGGTCTCGTGTCGCGACTCCACGAGACCGGTCACCCGCTCGAGAAGGGACCCGACGACTACGGGCGTTTCGCCACGGTGATCGACCCCGAGGGCAACCGCGTGGAGCTGTGGGAGCCGCCGCGCGTGGCCTAGCCCGTGAACTCGAGCAGCAAGTAGAACACCACCGCCAGCACCAGCCCGACGTGGATCACCCCCACGTGCTTCTCCAGCATCTTCGCCGGGCCCTCGCCGCGCTTGCCCCAGATCGCGTTGGCCTCGGCCGCCGCGATGATGGCGAAGACGATGCCGACGCCCACCAGCGGGCGCTCGCCGTTGCCCACCACGCTCAGGTGCGAGGCCGCGCCCATGAAGAAGAGCATGGGGATGGAGAACAGCGTGTTGGTGCGCGAGGCCATGAAGGCGCGCTTGCCGGCCTCGGCCGCGTTCGGGTCGGCCTGCCCGCCGGCGGCCACCGCCTCGGCGCTGGCGATGACGATCTTCTGCTTCGGCCAGATGATCAGCCACACGTTGAGGAACATGATGGTGCCCAGCAGCATGCCGAGCTGGATGGTGTAGCCCCAGCTCTGCGACATGATGCCGCCGCCGGCCTGCTGGATCTTCAGCAGGATGAGGATGAAGCCCGTGACCCAGGTGCCCACCGCGCCCCAGCGAAACCACCACAGCGCCCGGGGGACCAGGAATCGCGTGGCCACGGGCCGCGCGGGCTCGGTGCCGGCCTCGCCCATGAAGGGCACCTGCACGAAGTTGAAGTAGTACAAGAGGCCGATCCACGTGATGCCGGTGAGCAGGTGCACCCAGCGGAACAGGAAGGAAGGGCCTTCCGAGGAAAGGAGAGCGAGGTCCACGGCGACTCCGGTAAGCCGACCGATGTATCCCGCCTCGCGGGCCTCGAAGTGTGGGATGGCCCACGCGCGCGCGGCGGATAGCCCGCCGGTCATGCTGCTGTACCTCGCCCTGGCGTGCTCCACTGGCCCCGCGCTGTCCCCCGAGGCCGAGCGGGGGCGTACCGCCTACCAGGCCAACTGCACGGCCTGCCACAACGCCGATCCCGCGCTCGACGGGACACTGGGGCCGCCGGTGAAGGGGTCGTCGCGAGCGCTGCTCGAGGCGCGGGTGGTCCACGGCAAGTACCCCGAGGGCTACAAGCCCAAGCGCGACACCACCTTGATGCAAGCGCTCCCCGCCGTGTCCAACAGCATCGACGACCTCGCGGCTTACCTCCAGTAGCGTCGTTTTTGGGGTACAAACGCCGGCGTGGTGCTCCTCTCCCTGCTCCTCGCCTGCGACCCCGGCGCCAAGCCGGGCGACAGCGGCGAGGGCGACCTCGATCTCGACGGCTACGCCGCCCCCGAGGACTGCGACGACACGCGCGCCAGCGTGAACCCGGGCGTCGCCGAGGAGTACTACAACGGTCGCGACGACGACTGCAACGAGGCCACCGCCGATGACGACCAGGACGGCGACGGCAGCGTGCTCGCCGACGACTGCGACGACACCGACGCCAGCTCCTACCCCGGGGGCACGGAGACCTGCGACGAGCGCGACAACAACTGCGACGGCCACGCCGACGAGGGCGTGTCGAGCACCTTCTTCCTCGACGCCGACGCCGACGGCTACGGCAGCAACGCGGGATCGACCACCGGCTGCGACACCCCCGCGGGCTACTCGAAGAACGCCTCGGACTGCAACGACGCCGACGCCGCGATCCACCCCGGCGCCGCCGAGGCCTGCGACGGCCTCGACCAGGACTGCGACGGCGAGGTGGACGAGGGCGTCACCAACACCTGGTACGCCGACGCCGACGACGATGGCTACGGCAACCCCGCCACCGGCCAGGCCCTCTGCGCGCGGCCGGAAGGCGGGGTCATCGACGGCACCGACTGCGACGACACCGACGGCGACGTGCACCCCGGCGCCGCCGAGCGTTGCAACGGCAACGACGACGACTGCGACGGCAGCGTGGACCCCGACAGCGCGCTCGACGCGCCCACCTGGTACGAGGATGGGGACGGCGACGGCCACGGCAACGGCGCCTCCGCCACCGTGGCTTGCGCCTCGCCGGCGGGGCACGTCGCCGGCGCCGACGACTGCGACGATGCCGACCCTGCCGTGTTTCCCGGCGCCACCGAGCTGTGCAACGGCATCGACGACGACTGCGACGGGGCGACCGATCCCCGCGGCAGCGCCGACGCCTCCACCTGGTACGCCGACGCCGACGCCGACGGCTTCGGCAACGCGGCCCGGTCGTCTACCGGTTGCGCCCAGCCGGTCGGCTACGTTGCCGATGCCACCGACTGCGACGACGTCGACGCCGACGTCTTCCCCGGCGCCACCGAGTGGTGCAACGGCGTGGACGACGACTGCGACGGCTCCATCGATCCGGCCCGCTCCGCCGACGCGCTCACCTGGTACACCGACGCCGACAGCGACGGCTATGGCGCCGAGGGAGCCGGCGAGCTGCGTTGCGACAGCGCCGGGATGGAGACGACCACGCCGGGCGACTGCGACGACGCCGACGGCGACGTCAACCCCGCTGCCACCGAGGCCTGCAACGGCGTGGACGACGACTGCGACGGCGATATCGATCCCGCCTCCGCCGCCGACGCGGGGGACTGGTACGCCGACGACGACCTCGACGAGTTCGGCGACGACACCACTGGCGTCACCGCTTGCGACGCCCCCGCCGGCTACATCGACACCCCGGGCGACTGCGACGACAGCTCCCCGATGGTCAACCCTGCCGCCGCCGAGGTGTGCAACGGGATCGACGACGACTGCGACGGCACCACCGACCCCGACACCAGCGCCGACGCCACCACCTGGTACGCCGATGCCGACAACGACGGCTCGGGATTCGTGGCCTCGAGCACCACGAGTTGTGTGCAGCCACTCGGCTACGTGGAGAGCGCGGCCGACTGCAACGACTTCGACGACACCATCGGCCCGCACGCCACCGAGTACTGCGACAGCGTCGACAACGACTGCGACGGCAGCACCGACGAGAGCGACGCCGCCGATGCCGACACCTGGTACCGCGACGCCGACGGCGACGGCTTCGGCAACGCGAGCGCCACGCGGGACGCCTGCGACACTGCGCCCGCCGGCTACGTGGCCGATGCCACCGACTGTCATGACAGCTTGTCGTCGGCCTACCCCGAGTCGCACAACACCGAGACGCCGGGCGACGGCATCGACACCGACTG
Source organism: Deltaproteobacteria bacterium (assembly GCA_016875315.1). Lineage (GTDB taxonomy): Bacteria > Myxococcota_A > UBA796 > UBA796 > SXON01 > SXON01. The sequence continues at coordinate 3,237 of VGRQ01000412.1, forward strand.
CGACGGCCTCGACAGCTGCACCGACGCCAACTGCGACGGGTGGCCCGACATCGTCTTCGCCGCCCACTACGACGGCGACTACACCACCGACAGCTACCTCTACACCCAGTCCACGGGGCTGTACTCGTCGAGCTACCGCACCACTTTGTCGACCTACGGCGCCTACGACGCCGACTACGCCGACATCGACGACGATGGCTACCAGGACATCCTGCTGTCGAACTACTACAATGGGACGACGCGCCAGATCAACAGCTACATCTACTGGGGCTCGGCCAGCGGCTACTCGTCGAGCGATCGCACGTCGCTCGCCACCCTCGGGGCCGTGGGCGCGGTGGTGAACGACTTCGATCGCGACGGCTACACCGACATCGCGTTCGCCAACCACCACAACGACAGCAGCTACTCCACCAACTCCTACGTGTACTGGGGCTCGGCGTCGGGATTCTCTACTTCCGATCGGACCTCCCTCCCGACGCTCGGTGCCCTCCGGGTGTTCACCCACGACTTCGACGACGACGGCTGGGACGACCTTCTGTACTGCAACTACTACTCGGGGTCGACCTACTCCACCAGCTCCTACCTCTACTGGGGTTCCTCGGCGGGCTTCACCTCTGCCGACGTGACCTCGCTGGCGACGATCGGCTGCTTCGACGCCGACTGGGGCGACGTCAACGGCGACGGCTACACCGACATCGCCTTCGCCAACTACTACAGCGGCAGCACCTACTCCAACAACAGCTACGTGTACTACGGTAGCGCCAGCGGCTACTCCTCCGCCTACCGGGCGTCGCTCGCGACGACGGGCACATTCGGCGTGGAGGTGGCCGACCTCGATAACGACGGCTACGACGACGTGACCTTCGGTGGCTACTACGGCGGTTCCTGGAGCACCACGACCTACACCTACGTGTACTGGGGTGCCGCGCTCGGCCTCTCGTCGAGCGTGTATGACAGCCTCTCGACCACCTGTGGCATTCGCGATCCGCTGGCGGTGGATCTCGACAGCGACGGCTGGCTCGACCTCGTGCTGCCGAGGCACTACAGCGGGTCGAGCTACAGCACGAGCTCGGCGATCTGGTGGAACAACGCGGGCACCTTCTCGTCGACCGATGTCACCTCGCTGGCCACGGTCGGCGCCACGGCCGCCGCCGCGGGCGACCTCGACAGCGACGGCTGGCCCGACCTGGTGTTCAACAGCTACTACACGGGTAGCAGCTATGCCGGCACCGCCTACGTGTACTGGGGATCGACCAGCGGGTACAGTTCCAGCGACCGCACGAGTGTCACCAGCAACGGGGCCTTGCCCTACCCGATCTTGATCGGGGAGACGAGCTGGTAATCAGCCCAGCACGTCGGCGATCCCCCCCTCCACCGCCCGCGCCAACTGCCCGATCTCGTCCTGGGAGATCGTCAACGGCGGCATCACCACGATCGCGTCGCCGAGGTTCCTGACGATCGCGCCGTGGCGCCGGGCCGCGAGCGCCGCGCGGTGTCCCACCCGGGCCGAGGGTTCCCGTGGGCGGAGGACAACGGCGCCCATCATGCCGAGCGCGCGTACCTCCTGCACCGCCGGGTGACGGATACTCGCCAGCGCCTCGCGCAGCGCCGCCACCGGTAGCTGCCGGATCGCGCCGGGAAGCTCGTCGAGGGTGGCCAGCGCCACCGCGCAGGCGAGGGGGTTTCCCGTGTAGGTGTGACCGTGGAAGAAGGTGCGGTATGCGGTGTAGGGGCCGCGGAAGTGC
>VGRQ01000413.1 GCA_016875315.1 Deltaproteobacteria bacterium
AGTGTACGATCCAGTTGTCGCGACATGCGGTGTCGGGCCTGGAACACGTCGACATCGGGCGCCTCGCCCGGGACGTGTCGATGGCGCTCCGTCCCGAGCGCATCGTGGTGACACCCCCGGTCGTACACGCGATCTTGCTCGCCTACGTGACGGAGGTGCAGGATCTCGGGGTGGTGCAGGTGGCGGAGGGTTACGAGCCCATGCGGGCGTAGCTGACGACGGATGGTCTTCTCCTCCAACCTGTTCCTGTTCCTGTTCCTGCCCGTGTTCCTGGCGGTGTACTACGCGCTGCCCTTCCGTTACCGCACGCGCTGGATCCTCGTCGGTAGCTACACTTTCGCCGCCTGGTGGAAGCCCTACCTGATCCTCCTGTTCCTCGCCGTGCAGGCCTGGGACTACGTCATCTCGCACCGGGTGTACCAGGCCCACGAGCGGGGCGACCCGCGCGCGGCGCTGCGGTGGGTGACGCTCGGCATCTGCGGCGATCTCGCCGCGATCGGCTATTTCAAGTACTTCAACTTCTTCATGCACAACGTCAACGCGGTGGTGACCGCGTCGGGCGGGGCCGCCTACGTGTTCGAGGAGGTGATCCTGCCGATCGGGATCTCCTTCTACACCTTCCAGGAGATGTCCTATCTCATCGACGTGTACCGCCGCGACGAGAAGCCCGCGCCCACCTTCTGGGACTTCGCTGCCTTCATCGCCTTGTTCCCCCAGCTCATCGCCGGGCCCATCCTCCGCTACAAGGACGTGGCCGACCAGTTCGCCGAGCGCACCCACACCCTCGACAAGTTCAGCCGGGGGGCGGTGCGGCTCATGGGCGGCTTCGCCAAGAAGGTGCTCCTCGCCGACAGCATCGCGCCCATCGTCGATGCCTGCTTCGCGCTCGAGTCGCCGACCATGGCCGACGCGTGGCTGGGGACGGTCGCGTACACGCTCCAACTCTATTTCGACTTCTCCGCCTACTCCGACATGGCCATCGGCCTTGGCCTGATGATGGGTTTCGAGTTCATGGAGAACTTCAACCACCCCTACATCAGCAAGAGCATCACCGAGTTCTGGCGGCGCTGGCACATCTCCCTGAGCACCTGGCTTCGCGACTACCTCTACATCCCGCTGGGGGGCAATCGGAAGGGCCCCCGGCGCACCTACGTCAACCTCGGGCTCACGATGTTGCTCGGCGGCATCTGGCATGGCGCCAACTGGACCTTCGTGGCCTGGGGCATGTGGCACGGCAGCCTCCTGGCGCTGGAGAAGCGGCTCGGGGGCCCGAAGCTCGGCATCCCGCTCACCATGCTGCTGGTGATGATCGGCTGGATCGTGTTCCGCGCGCCCGACCTCGAGACGGCGTTGGACTTCTACACCGCCATGCTCGGCGCCAACGGCCTCGCCCTGTCCGACGTGCTGCGCTGGCAACTCAGCGGCTTCCAGGTGGTGATGCTGGGCCTCGGCATCGTCGTGGTCTACGCGGCGCCCTACTGGCGACAGTGGAAGCAGGCGCTCACCGGCGCCGAGGCGGCGCGTTGGCGTCACACGTCGCTGGCCTACATCCCGCTGTTCGTCCTGGCCGTGATGCGGCTCTCCGCACAATCCTACTCCCCCTTCCTCTACTTCCAGTTCTGATGTCGCGACAGCTCATCGACGTGCTCCCCGGTGTCGCCGTCACCACCGTGCTCGGTGGTGGCCTCGCGGGCCTGTGTTTCAACGAGTCGCTGCTGGTGTCGCCCGGCAAGACGTGGTGGAACGGCGACTGGGGCGTGGCCTACGAAGACGCACTCGACGAGGAGTTCGTCGTGCGCCAGCCGAGCATCGAGCTCTTCGGGATCGTCGAGTGGTCGCTCTTCGGCGAGGGACGGCGCGGCGTGGTGGTGGGCGAGGAAGGCTGGCTGTTCACCGCCGAGGAGTTCGAGCTCTACCCCGGCGCGATGCAGCGGGCCGAGACGCGGGCGCGCCGCGTGGCCGAGGTGCAAGCCGAGATGGCGAAGCGTGGCACGGCCTTGCTCGTGGCCTACCTGCCCTCGAAGGCGCGCGTGGAGGCCGATCACCTCGGTGGACACCGGGTGCCCGCCGAGGTGGCCGCCGTGGGCCCTCGCTTCGTGCAGGGGCTCCGGGCCGCGGGGGTGGATGTGCTGGAGCTGGAGGGGGCGCTCGAGTCGGTAGAGGGCGACGCCTTCTTGCACACCGACACCCACTGGACGCCCGCCGGGGCGCGGGCGGTGGCCGCGATGCTGGCGGAGCACGTGAAGGAGGGCGGCGCCGACTGGGTGGGTGGCGCCACGGTCACCCTCGGCGAGGGCGCGCCGGGGCCCCACGAGGGCGACCTGTTGCGCTACGTCCCGCTCGGGCCCCTGCAGGCGCAGCTCGGCCCGGCGCTCGACACGCTCGCTACCCCCGCGGCCACCGTCGAGAGCGGCGGGGGCTTGCTCGGCGACGTCACCATCCCCGTGGCGGTGGTGGGCACCAGCTACTCGGAAGACAAGCGCTGGGGCTTCGTCGCCGGTCTCCAGGCGGAACTGCAGGCCGACGTGCTCAACGCGGCGAGACAGGGACAGGGCCCCTTCGTGGCGATGGACGCGTACCTGGCCGACGAGGCCTGGACCGAGGCGCCGCCGCGGCTGGTGATCTGGGAGATCCCGGAGCGCTACGTGGGGATGGAGGAGTAGCCGCTGTCGGCGCGGCGAGGCCGGGCGGGGGTTGACGGAGTGGTCCAACTGACCTAGTCTGATGGTCATGGCGTCGTCCCCGCCCACCCCCGTGCACATCGCCAAGGCCCAGCTCTCGCGGCTGATCGAGCGCGCCCTCGCGGGCGAGGACGTCGTGATCTCACGCGGTTCAAAGCCGATGGTACGCCTGGTACCCGTGGGCGGGCCCGCGGTCCGCAGCCCGGGTCGCTACGCCGCCCTCATCGGCGACTGCGCGACCATCGACGAGCCACTTCCACCGGAGGAACTCGCGCGCTGGAGCGGCGAGTGACCGTCCTGCTCGACACGCACGCGCTACTCTGGTGGCTGAAAGCCAGCCCGAGGCTCGGCCGCACCGCCCGAGCGTTGATGGTGGACCGCGAAAACACCGTTCTCGTGAGCGCCGCGAGCATCTGGGAGATCACCACGAAGTACCGCATCGGGAAGCTGTCCGACATCGAGGCCATCGTGCATGACCTGCCCGCCGTGGTGCGGGCCGAGGGCTTCTCGCTCCTGGCGATTGCCGCCGAGCACGCGGCACGGGCGGGACTCCTCGCCAGCGACCACCGCGACCCCTTCGATCGAGTGCTCGCCGCCCAGTCGCTGGCCGATGGGCTCACGCTGCTGAGCTCCGACGAGGTCTTCGACTCCATGGGCGTCGCGCGGCTCTGGTAGTCCCTACGGCGTGACGCTCACCTGCTTCGGCGACATCGCGCTCCCGTCCTTGGCGATCTTGCCCGAGGGGTCGGTGGACTGGACGAACCACTGCAGGCCGGTCGTCATCGTCTCGTCGACCTTCACCGAGGCGGCGTAGCGGCCGTTGCTGCCGCTCATCGCCTTCTCGCGGAACGCGCCGCTCCCCACGCCCCGGTAGTAGAGCTTGACCGTCTGCTTGCCGCCGATGGTGGCCGAGAAGTTGAGGGTATCGCCCACGCGCCCGGCAGCCGGCCCGCTGGAGGACAGCGAGCCCGTGGCCACCTTGGTGACCACCACCGTCGACTTGGTGGGCGGCGGGGCCACCACCACCTCGGGCGGGGGCTTCACCACCTCGGGCTGCCTTGCCACCTCGGGCTGCTTCGCCACCGGCTGCGCCGGCGTGGCCTCGACGGGCGGCACCTCGGCCGGGGGCGGCACCACCTCGACGGGCGGGGGCTCCACCGCCTGGGGCTCGACAGTGACAGGCTCCGCCGTGGGGTCGGCCGCGGGCTCGGCGGGCAACTGCACGCCGGTGAAGCTCGGCGACACCGCCCACACCACCGTGCCGGCGACGAGCATCGCCACCGCGCCAGCGACCAGCGGGACGAGCTTGCGCAGGCGGCTGGGCTGCGGGTCGTCGAGCTCGAAGTCGGCACGTTCCGGGGGCACGTAGGGCCGGTCGGAGCTGCCCTCGCCGTTGATCGTCCCGCCGGGCTCGGGCCCCGCGCCCTCGGGGACCATCGTGCCCTCCGCCGGGAGCGGCCGGTTGGTCGTCTCGCCGATGAGCTGCGCCATCGTGTCGAAGCTCTCGGCGTTCGACTGGCGCTCGGGAACCCTGGGCACCAGCGAGGGCGTGTCGTCGGGATCGTCGGGCAGTAGCGGCAAGACCAGCCGCAGCGCGTCGGCCATCGAGCGCGCGGTGGGGTAGCGTTCCTCGCGGCGGTAGCGCGTGGCCTTGCGGATCACCTCGACCAGGGCCTCGGGGATGCCCTCGAACCACTCGGGCTCGGCCTCCGACATGAACAGCTCGGGCGGCGTGTCGTTCTTCAGCAGCGACCACAGCGTGGCGCCGCAGGAGTAGATGTCGGCCCGGGCATCCACCTGCTTGGCGTTGGACTTCTGCTCCGGCGCCATGAAGCCCCAGGTGCCGAGCACGGCGCCGGTGCGGGTCATGCCGGGCTCGTTCTCGTGCTGCACCTGCGCGATGCCGAAGTCGGTGATGCGGATGTCGCCATTGCGGGTGAGCAGCACGTTGTGGGGCTTGATGTCGCGGTGGATGACGCTGTTGTCGTGGGCACCCTGGAGCGACTCGCACAGCGAGATGACCACCTCGCAGGCCATCCGCGGGGGGAGGGGACCGTGCGCCTTCACCCGGTCGACCAGCGAGCCGCCCTCGACCAGCTCCATCACGATGAACACGCGGTCGCCGTCTTCGCCCATGTCGAACAAGCGGACGACGTGCGTTTCCTCCAGGGTGGCCATGGTCTGGGCCTCGCTGAGGAAACGGCGCCGCAGGGCGGGCCGCTGCGAGAAGGCCGGGGACAGGATCTTGATCGCGCGCGGGCGCTGCAAGCGCT
>VGRQ01000414.1 GCA_016875315.1 Deltaproteobacteria bacterium
CGCTTCGGCGTGGGGGCCAGCAAGCGGGGCCACGTCGACGTGGAGCTGAAGTGGCTCGACTTCTGGGCCTCGAGCGAGCCCATCGTCCCCGAGTTCGTCACCCCGGGCAACCTCGGGGCGCTGGAGTTGCAGTTCGCCTACGGCTACCGCTTCGGAGGCAAGCCATGATCCTCCTCCTCGGCTGCTACTCGCTCGACGGCTTCTTCTTCTCGCCCGTGGCGGTCGACGCCTACGCGCTCGGGGGCGACGTGATCCCGGCCGACTGCCAGGAACTCGTCGACTTCGAGGGCGACGCCGGCTCGCTCTACGGCGCCTGGGGCCACCAGCCGGAAGACGGCGAGGCGAGTTGCGCGCCCGGCACCCCGAACGCCGACGCCGACGTGCTGCTCTTCTTCCACGGCAACGCCGAGAACATCGACCACTACTGGACAGACGTCGAGTTCTACTGGCAGTCGGGCTTCGAGGTGTTCGTGTTCGACTACCGGGGCTATGGCCGGTCGGCGGGCGACCCCAGTCACGACGGCGTGATCGCCGACGGCGCCGCCGCCATCCACTACGTCGAGGAGAGCACCGGGCTGGAGAGCACCGAGATGGTGTTCGTGGGACTCTCGCTCGGCGGGTTCGTGAGCATCCACAACATCGACAAGCGCCCGCCCCGCGCCTTCGTCACCGAGGACATGTTCGCCTCGGCGCAGACCCTGCTCGACCAGGGCACGCTGCTCGACCTCCCCCAGGGCTGGCTCTTCGTCGAGACCTTCGACAACCTCGCCGCCGCCCGGAAGATGCCGCCCGAGGTGCCCTACCTCGTGGTCCACGGCGAGAAAGACGACTACATCCAGCCAGAAAACGCGCGACTGGTGTACGAGGCCGCCGCGAGCGACAACAAGTACCTGTTCCTCGTGCCCGGGATGGACCACGCCGAGACCATCACCGAGGCCCCCGACGTGTTCCGCCCCTGGCTGGAGTGCTGGGCCGAGCAGACCTGCGCCATTGACTAGCTAGAGCGCGGCGTCTACCGCCTCGATGATCGCCTCGTCGCTGGGGACGTCGAGCCGCTCGTGGACGACCATGTCGCGACCGATGATGAGCACCGCCGGGTAGGTGCCATTACGAACGATGCCCGAGGTGAAGCCCACCTCGTCGGCGAGCACCGGCTCGAGGATGCCGAAGTTGTCGGCCCACTCGTTGAGCTCGGCGTTGTCGGGCACGTCGGAGCCCAGGTCTTCGGCCAGCACCGTGACGTAGCTGAAGTCTTCCTCGGCGTAGCCGTCGGCGATTTCCTGGAGGCCGTGCGCCAGCACCTGGCAGGGGGCACACCACATCGTCGACACGTCGAGCACCCACACCCGGCCGTAGAACTGCCAGAGCGCCACGTCGTCGCCGTTCTGGTCGGGCACGCAGGCGTCGCTGGCCACCTCGCCCACCTCGTAGCCCTCGCCCGCGAGCGTGGCCGGGGGCTCGCCCGTGGGCCACTGGTTCTCGGGCAACCCACCGGCGCAGGCCCCGACCACGTCGTCGTTCGACGCGGGGCTGGTCAACTCGGGGATGCAGGCGAGCAGGAACACGAAAAGCATGCCCCATTGTATCCGCGACAGGAACAGACGAAGCTTCGCCCGACCCTCGCTTGACGAGCAGGGGCCGACCGGGTGACGGGTACGGCCCATGCCCGCGCGCCTCACCGAAGCCGATCTCGTAGCCAGTTACGACGCCTACCACAGCCCGCGCGAGCGCTGGCTGGTGGGCGGCGAGTACGAGAGAGCGCTGGCGTATGGCGACGGGCGCGCCGTGGGCTACCACGACGAGCACGGCATCCGCTGGCTGCTCGACCGGCTCCAGGAACGACTGGGCTGGAAGGCAAAGCACGAGGGACCCTGGCCCGTCGAACTGCGCGGCGAGGGGGCCTCGATCACGCTGGAGCCGGGCGGCCAGGTGGAGCTCTCCGGGGCGCCCTTCCGGCGGCTGAGCGAACTCGCCGCCGAGGTGCGTCGTAATCGCGAGGCGCTCTACGCCTGCGTGGAGGGCCTCGACCAGCACTGGATCGCCTGCGGGCTCCACCCCTACGCCAGGATCGACGAGATCCCCTTCGTGCCGAAGGGTCGCTACGCGGTGATGCGCGAGTTCCTGCCGCGCTACGGCGACCTCGCGCACTGGATGATGAAGGGCACCTGCTGCGTCCAGGCCAACTTCGACTACGAGAGCGAGGCCGACTGCGCCGAGAAGTTCCACGCCGCCCTCGATCTCGCTCCCTTGAACGTGGCGCTCTTCGCCAACTCGCCGCTGGCCGAGGGCAAGGAAACGCGGTGGATGAGCTACCGCGGCCACATCTGGACCCGGGTCGACCCCCGCCGCACCGGCTTTCCCCCCGGCGTGCGCGACGGCTACACCCACCGGGGCTGGGTACGCTACCTCCTCGACTGCCCGATGATGTTCTACATGCGCGACGGCCAGTGGGCCCACGCCGAGGGGCGGACATTCCGCGACTGGATGGACCACGGCCTCGACGGCTGTTTCCCCACCGCCGACGACTGGGCGCTCCACCAGACGAGCGTGTTTCCCGAGGTGCGCGTGAAGCGGACCATCGAGATCCGCAGCGCCGACGCCGTTCCCATCGACCTCTCCATCGCCTTCTGCGCGCTCTGGACCGGAGTCCTCTACGGCGCCCTCGCCGAGGCGCGCACCCTCGCCACGAGCTTCCGCGCGGCCGGGGGCGATGTTCCCGCCGAGCATCGGTTCGCCGCCGCCGCCCGCAACGGGCTCGAGGGCGACTACGCCGGGCGCCGCTACGCCCACTGGGCCGCCGACCTCTGCGCGGTGGCGCGCAGGGGTCTAGAGGCGCTGGGCGAGGACAGCGCGCTCCTCGACCCCCTCGACGCCCTCGTGGCCACCGGGCGCTCCCCCGCCGCCCGGCTGGTCGACGCCTTCCGCGCCGATCCCTCGCCGAGGAATGTGCTGGCGGCGGCGGCGTACTAGCCAGGCCCCGAGCTAGAGGGCCCGCCCGTGGCCACCGCCCTCGCCAAGTCGATCGTCGTGTCGCTCAACATCGCGCAGGTGCGCCAGCACGGCTGGGCGCGCTGCATCGTGGGCGGCGGCTCGATGTACCTGAGCATCCCCGGCTTCTTGCTGCTCAATCTCACGCTGGTGATGGGGTTGTTCGCCTGGGTGCTGTCGCCGCTTTTCGGCCTGCCGCGGGTGCGCTGGGCCGATCACGTGCTGCTCGCGCGAGGTCGCGTGGCGGAGCTGTACTGGCTCGACCGGCTGAACTGCCAGTTCTGCGCCTACGCCAACGGTCTCTGCACCATGCTGAACACGCAGCTCGATCACCTCGCGGGCGCCTCGCCGTCGCCGGGGGCGTGGCGATGGTCGCTCGCGGCCCTGGCCGCCCTCGCCAGCGCGCCGTCGTGGTTGTTGTTCGACTCCTTCACCATCCGCGTGCTCTACGACCTCGTCATCTCTCGCTGCCTCCGCATGCACCGCAGTTCGCGCGCCGAGATCCACGCCTCGCTCGCGGCGCAGGCGTACGCGGGCGCTCACCCCGCCCCGGCGCGCTGGGTGATCCGGGCATGGAAAGGCTCGGCCCTCGCGCTCGCCAGCCTGCTCGAGCAGATCGAGTCGGCCTGGTGCCCGCTGCGCCACGTCGAGTCGCACGCCGGCGTCGTGGTGCCGGATCACCACCGCAACTTCCTGCCCGGCATCACGCCCGAGGAGTTGCGTCGTGCGCGGCGCGAGTTGCACGCGCGGGAGGGCACCCTGTCGCCCCGCGGGCTGGCGCGTCCGGAGCGATAGGACGCGCCCTACGCGCGTTGCCTCACCCGCTCGAACATCAGCACCGCCGCCGACACGCTCACGTTGAGGCTCTGCAAGCCCCCGGCCAGCGGAATGCCCGCGATGAAGTCGCACCGCTTGCGCAACGCCGGCGACAGTCCCTTGTCCTCGCCGCCGAGGACCAGCGCGACAGGGCCACGCATGTCAATCTGCCAGGGCGGCACGCCGTCCATGTCGGCGCCGATTGTCGTGATTCCGCAGCGCTGGATCTGGGCCAGCGCACTGGACAGTCCCTCGCGGATCACCGGCACCGCCTCGGCCCCGCCCATCGCCACTCGCTGCACCACCGGCGTGAGACCCTTGCCGCCCTCGGTGGGAACGATCACCGCGTGGACCCCCGCGCCCAGCGCGCTCCTCAGGATTGCGCCGAGGTTGTGCTCGTACTGCACCTCGTCGACCAGCACGAGGAAGGGCTCCGCCGTCCGGTCGAGCAGCTCCTTGACACTCGGCTGCGGCAGGGGATCTGCCTCGGCGATGATGCCGTTGTGCACGCCCGTCTGTGACATGCGGTCGAGGACGGATCGCTCGATCCGCTCCACGACTGTCCCGGAGCGGCTCGCGAGCGCAAGGATCTCCGACAGTCGCTCGTCCGGCCGGGCAGCACCGTCGAGCCAGATGCGCCGGACGCGGCGCCGGGCTCGACTGAGGGCCTCGAAAACGACGTTGCGTCCCTCGATCCGGTCGCCCCGGACCGGCGGCACCGGCAGCGCCATCTAGCGGGCCAGCTTCCCGGCGCGACGCAACAACGCGCGCACCCGCAGCTCCATCTCCTCCGGGTCGAAGGGCTTGGGCAGGTAGTCGTCGGCGCCCACCTGGAAGCCCTCCTTGATGTGGGCGGAGTCGCCACGGGCGCTGAGGATGAGCACCGGGATCTCGGCGGTGGCCGCGTCGTCTTTCAGCTTCTTGCACACCTCGTAGCCCGACATGCGCGGCATCATGACGTCGAGCGCGATCGCGTCGGGCGCGTAGGTCTTCACCATCTCCAGCGCCTCCACGCCGTCGTGCGCGTAGATGAGGTCGTAGTCGTCTTCCAGGGTGGCGCCGATGAGCGAGAGGATCTCCTCGGCGTCGTCGACGGCGAGCACCAGCGGG
>VGRQ01000415.1 GCA_016875315.1 Deltaproteobacteria bacterium
TGCTTGTCGGCCTCGATGCCGGCGCCATTGTCGGACACCGTGATCCACACGTGGTTCCCGGTGCGCCCCGCGCTCACCCGCACCACCCCGCCGCCCGCGGCGGCCCCCTCGCGCACCGCCTCGGTGGCGTTCTTCACGAGGTTGACGAACACCTGCTGGATCTCGTTGGTTCGCGCGTGGAGATGGAGGTCGGGCTCGAGGTTGGTCTCGAAGTGTACGCCGGCGGTGTCGCTGGAGCGCTCCACCAGCCGGATCGCGTCCTGGATCACCCGCGAGAGCTCCACCGTCGTGAGGTACTCGTTGGTGGCAGCCCGCGAGTAGCTCGACAGCTCCACGACGATGTCGCGCACGGTGCGGCAGTACTCGACGATCTCGCGCGCGTAGGACTGCGCGAGCGGCAGATCCTGCTCGTCGGCGATCGCCTCGGCGAGGCCCATGATGCCGAAGAGGGGTGAGCTGATCTCGTGGGCGATGCCGGCGGCGAGCGTGCCGATGCCGGCGAGCTTCTCGCTCTGGATGAGCTCGGCCTGGAGCGCTCGGGTCTCTTCCAGGGCCGCCTCGAGCGCGCCGTTCTTCTCGCGCAACTCGGCGATGAGGCGACGATTCTCGAGCGACACGTCTTGCTTGGCGAAGGCCTGCCGCACCTTCTTGCGGATGTCGAAGACGTTGTTGAGCGGCTTGAGCACGTAGTCGAAGGCATCGAGCTCGATCGCCGCCAGCGCCGTTTCCAGCGAGCCGTAGCCGGTGAGAATGATCACCTCGGTGAGCGGCTCTTTCTGCTTGGCAATCCTCAGCAGTTCCATGCCGTTGATGTCGGGCAGGTTCTTGTCGGTGAGCAGCAAGTGAACTTGCTCGTTCTCGATGATCCGCTTGGCCTCGACGCCGGTGCCGACAAGGGTGACCTTCCACGGTTCTTCCTCGAAGACCGCCTTGAGGATCTGCAGGATGACCGGCTCGTCGTCGACGACCAGGAGGTGTTTCTTGCCGTCGCTCTTCATGCGCCCCCGCTAACGCGCGCGGCGGGTTACATCGCCCCCCTTCCCGACCTGGCGGAGTTTCTGCGCATGCTGCTGGCGCTCACCCTGATTGGCTGTCCCACTACTGGCGACGTCGCGACGCCCGCCAACTCGGCCGCGCCGACCATCCCGCAGGGAACCGCCGCGATCCTCTCCACCCGCGCCACGGCCGACGGGCTCAACGAGGTGCAGGTGGATCTCGATGGCGACCAGAAGACCGACATCATCAACTACTACCGCGAGTCGGGCGGCAACAAGCTCCTCCTCAAGAAAGACGTCGACCTCAATCGCGACGGCAAGATCGACGTCCGCTCCGAGTTCGACGAGGCCGGCCTGCGCGTCAAGGAAGAGATGGACGGCGACTTCGATGGTCGCGCCGACTGGGTCGACCACTACATCCAGGGCAAGCGGAGCATGACCGAGGTCGACACCGACTTCAACGGCACCTTCGACCTCTTCAAGTACTACGAGAACGGCCGCGTCCGCCGCAAGGAGCGCGACACCAACGCCGACGCGCGCATCGACTTCTGGGAGCTGCTCGACGAGAGCGGCAACGTCGTGAAGACCGGTCGCGACAAAGACGGCGACGGCTCGATGGACGAGCGCGAGCAGTAGGTGCTGCTCGAGGGGAAGCTGGCCGTCGTCACCGGGGGCGGGCGCGGCATCGGGCGGGCGATCGCGCTGGAGCTGGGGCGCGCCGGGGCGCGCGTCATCGTCAACTACAAGGGCAACGCCGAGGCCGCCGCCGCGACCGTGGCCGAGATTGGCAACGCCGTGGCCGTGGCCGCCGACGTGTCCACCCAGGCGGGCGTCGACGCGCTCCTGGCCGCGGCCGAGGCCGAGGGTGGCGCCGAGCTGGTGGTCAACAACGCCGGCATCACCCGCGACGGCCTGGTGCTGCGCATGGCCGACGAGGACTGGGACGAGGTCGTCTCCGCCAACCTCACGTCGACCTTCCGCGTCTGCCGCGCCTTCGCCGCGCCGATGCTGCCGCGCCGCCGCGGCGCGATCGTCAATCTCGCCAGCGTGTCGGCGCTGATGGGCAACGCCGGGCAGGCCAACTACGGCGCCGCCAAGGCGGGGGTCATCGCCTTCACCCGCTCGCTCGCGAGGGAGCTGGGCCGTCGCAACATCCGCGTCAACGTGGTGGCACCGGGCTTCATCGACACCGACATGACCCGCGTGCTGCCCACCGAGCTCCTCGACGGCGTCAAGCAGATGATCGCCTTGCGACGGCTTGGCAAGCCGGAGGAGGTGGCACCGCTGGTGTCCTTCCTGCTCGGTCCAGGCGCGGCGTACATCACCGGGCAGACCTTCGTGGTGGACGGGGGCCTGGCCTAGCGGCGCGGCGCGGCCTTCAGGCGGCGGGAGCGGATCCCGCCACTCCGGGCGCCGAGCAGGCGGCGAGCAGCGAGGGCATGGCGATGGCCATGGCCGCCGCGAGATCGCCCGGGATCGATGCCCCGGCGGCCTTGGCGTGGCCACCGCCGTGCACGGAGATGCGCTTGGCGAGCGAGGCGACGTCGATCCCACCGCGCGAGCGCAGGCTCAACTTCGTGCGCCCGTCCGCCTTCTCGACGAACACCGCACCCACCTCGACCCCCTGCACCATGCAGAGCGCGTCGACCGCGCCCTCGACGTCGCCGTCGCCCGTGCCCAGCTCCTTCCGGAGCGCGAGCGAGTAGCGCCCCACGGCGAGCCTGCCCCCGGCGAGGAACTCGGCCTGGTCGAACACCCGGGCATGCAGCTTCAGGCCCGGGAGCCGTCGCTCCACCAGCACCTTCTCGCACACCACCCAGTGAGGGAAGTCGAAACCGAGCAGCTCGGCGGCGAGCAGGTGCGTGGACGGGCGCGTGTTGCTGTGCCGGAAGGCCCCGGTGTCGAAGATGATGCCCGTGTACAGGAGCATCGCGAGATTGCGGTCGAGCCCCACGCCCCACGCGCGCATCAGGTGACGCACCATCACGCAGGTGCTCTCGGACTCGCCATCGAGGTACGCCAGCGTGTAGCCGCCCGCCGTGGTGGAGCGGTGGTGGTCGACGATGGCCGTCCACCCCGCCTGTTTGAACGCCGCCTCGATGGGCCGCGGCAGCCGCCCGGCATCGCCATCCATCACCACGACGCCGTCGTAGGCACCCACCTGCTCGTCGGGCACCATCGCGCGGGCCCCGGGGAGCCAGTCGTAGCGAAAACCCGGGTGCCCCGCCACGTCGATGCGAACGCCGGGGGCCAGCTCGGCGAGGATCTTCTGCAGCGCGAGACAGGCGCCGATGCTGTCGCCGTCGGGGCTCTCTGGACCCGTCAACAGCACCGGCCCGCCCTGGCGGACAGTGGCGAGAAACTGCGAGGCGAAGTCCATGGGTGCCCTGTCCAAAAAGGCCGCCACACTTATGGCCCGGCGCGCAGGGCGCAAGGGCCGTGTTTGCGTTAGCAACGCGCCCTTCCGACGAGTGTACCTTTGGCAGACCCCGAAGCGGCAACCCACGAGGCGGCCGCCCCGACTCCCTCCTCCGACTACGTCAGCGACCGCACCTTCGCCGACTTTCCCATCGCGCCGAGCACGCTCCAGGGCCTCGACGCCATGGGCTACAAGAACGCCACTCCGGTCCAGGCGGCGGTGATCGACCCGGCCATCGCCGGCCTCGATCTCATCGTCCGCGCCAAGACGGGCACCGGGAAGACCTGCGCTTTCGGCGTGCCCCTGGTCGAGCGAGTGGCCGAGGGCGCCCACCAGACGCAGGCGCTGGTCCTCACCCCCACCCGCGAGCTCGCGGTCCAGGTGGCCCAGGAGGTGGCGCACATCGCGAAGTTCCGCGACGTGCGCATCGCCGCGATCTACGGCGGCGTGGGCTTTGGCCCCCAGGAAGACGCGCTCCGCGACGGCGCCGAGATCGTCGTCGGCACCCCGGGCCGCATCATCGACCACCTCCGCCGCGGAAACCTGCGGCTGGAGAACCTCCGCGTGTCGGTGCTCGACGAGGCCGACGAGATGCTGTCGATGGGCTTCCTCGAAGACGTCAAGAAGATCCTCGACAAGGCCAGCAAGGAAAGGCAGACGCTGCTGTTCTCGGCTACCCTCGACGAGTCGCTGCGCGGCTTCGCGCGCACCCACATGAAGTCGCCGGAAGACATCCACTTGTCTCACGACGGCGACAACGTGGAGCTCATCACCCACGTGCTCTACGAGACCAACCCCGACTACCACAAGGCACGCGCCCTGCTCGACCTCATCGAGCAGGAGCGCCCGCAGAGCGCCATCATCTTCTGCAACACGCGGGAAGACGTCGCGACCGTGCACAGCTATCTCGACCGCCAGGGCCTCGGCGTGGAGATGCTGTCGGGCGACCTCCAGCAGAAGCAGCGCGAGCGGGTGATGGCGCGCATCAAGTCGAGCGCGGTGCAGTTCCTCGTGAGCACCGACGTGGCCGCCCGCGGCATCGACATCAGCGACCTCTCCCACGTGATCATGTACAGCCTCCCGGAAGACCCGGCGGTGTACCTGCACCGCAGCGGTCGCACCGGGCGCATCGGCAAGGCCGGCACCTGCATCTGCCTCGCCGACGGGCCGGGTTTCAGCACGCGCCAAGTGCTCGAGAAGCAGCACAAGATCGCCTTCGAGGTGAAGGCGCTGCCCACCGCGGAGGAGTCGGCGCGGCTGCGCACCGAGCGATTCGCGCGCCTGTTGAAGGAGGCCTCGGGCACGATGGCCTTCGAGAGCTACCGCGACACCGTGCGCGCGCTGCGCGAGCGGCCCGACGCCGACACGCTGCTCGCCGTGGCGCTGCGTGCCTTCCTGGAGTGGGACCGGCGGCGCAAGCTCGCCGAGGCCGATCGACAGGTCGACGGCGATCCCCAGGCCGACCGGGGCGACGAGGGCC